>PBCC01000073.1 GCA_002716825.1 Halobacteriovorax sp.
TCAACTCCAAAAGAAGAGTTGGTCACAACAACGTTTGCACCTTGAGTTCCATTGGAGTTAAGCCAACGGGTTTTTTGAGCAAGCACATAACCATAGCCTTCGAGAACGACTGAGGTTGTGGCCGAAGAAGCGCCGACACCCATAATTTTAACATCCCAGTTCACACCGGCGACGTCGCGATTATTATTGCCTTTTGCACCTGTAATACCGGCCACGTGAGTGCCGTGACGAGAGGCGATCAGATCACCATTTGATTGGTAAGCATTCCAGCCATTGATATCGTCAATATAGCCATTATTGTCATCATCAATTCCATTGCCTGGAATCTCTGCGCTATTGGTCCACATATTTTCTTTTAGATCGGCATGGTTCACATCAACACCTTCATCGACCACGGCGATGACGAAATTTTTTGAACCGGTACTTTTTTTCCAAACTTCACCAATTTTGATATCGGCTCCGTTGTCCTGAGAATCTAGGCTCCACTGCTGAGAAAAATCAGAATCGTTCGGTTTTTTGCCTGAACGAAGTGATACCTCTTCTTCATATGTTGCTGATTCAATGGCCGAGACACTTTTTAAACCATCAATTGATTCAACTCCCATAGGAGCTTCGACTAGATAGATTCCAAGCGAGGGAATGACGGCCTTGATAATAGAAAAACCCGAGTCTTCAAGTGACTGGGCAGATTTATTTTTTTGAAGCTTAACAACAAATTGACCAGGAATACGTTCTGCTTGAACGTTTGAGGCAATGGCCATGAGCGCGAGCAGTAGCAAACTTGCAGGTGTTTTCACCGCGATTCTCCTTGAGACGACGTAAACTTAATGTCGGATAAGGACTTATCGAGTGATGGGGAAGAAGCTTGTGTGATGGGGGCAGTTTGAACTTATTTAGGCAGATTATTCTGGTAAAAAAAAGGCGGTCATAAAGACCGCCTAAAATACTTTAAAGATCGAGAGGGAGGGAAACGCTGAGTAGGATCTGATTGTAATCAATTTCACTTGTGCCACTCAAAGTAGATGTTACGCCAGTCGCTTTATCCTTAAACTCGTCCATAGTCATCATTCTATACTCGATATTTACTGAAACAAACGGAAGACCAGTAAAGCCTGCGCCAAGACCTAAGCCGCTTCCACTGATTTCGTCGCCAGTGCCAGTGCCACTTTTTTGCTCAAGTGTGGTGTCAAAATAATAAGCGCCCCAAACACGAAACATAACTGGAAGGTTATAACCAATAAATGCGCCCATGGTTGATTGAGCAGAATCTACTGTACTCGTTGTTGAGCCAAATTTTGTTTCAAAATCTCCTTCCATGCCCTTCGTGTAATCAAGACCAAACATAAAACCAAAGGTTTGATAGCCTAGGCGAGCACCTAGAAAAGGAGCAGTTTGATCATATTCAGTTTTTGGTGAGGCTCCATTTTCGCCAGATGCTAGATTGATACCTACATATGGCTCAACGAGTAGACCTGCTTGTGCTGAGCTTGCAAATAGAAATAGTGATGCGATTAATAAACGCTTCATAGAAATCCTCCGTAATAAGGTTAGAACTTATCCATTGTCCCGAAGTGATAGTGACATATCAAGCAAAAGCTTCAAGGAGGCTATGTAATCTTGATAGATATGATCAACTTTTAGACAGTGGGAGAGTCGCTAAGATGTTGGATAACTGTTTTATATTTGAATTGCAGTAAGAGCTGCCTCGCCTTGATGGCCTCTTGCTCCTGTTTTGGCAGAAGATAGAGTTCACCATGAGCTTCAACATAATCACGCATTTTTGACATGACAATGGCGGCGGCAACAGAAATATTAAACGACTCAGTAAAGCCAACTGTAGGAATGATTGTGCATTCATCAACTAGCTCTAGGGTCGTATCGCTGACTCCGTGCTTTTCATTACCAAAGACAAAGGCCCTGGGCTTAGACAGATCAAGCTTGTTAAAAGGAATGGCATCGTCGCGAAGGGCCGTCGCACAAATTGTATAGCCGCGCTTTTTAAGTGATTCGTAGCATGAGTTTGGATCTTGATAAGTTTCCATATCGATCCACTTGTCAGCACCGCTAGTTACTCGTGAGGATTTTTTAAATTTTTGTGATGGGATATTGGCCATTCTGGTAAAACCAAAGATTTCAGCCGATCTCATCACAGCATTAATATTGCCGACATCGTGAATACTTTCCATCACGGGCAGGCAGTGGTTTGATCTGTGAGAGAGGACGCGATCGAGTTTAGCGCGACGGGAGTCTGTCAGTAGTGGATCAAGTGCGGCAATGATGGTAGCGGGCGAGTACTGCTTGCCATGCATTAAATAATTACCAGACTTTGTTAGCGCCAGTGCGGTCATTTGACGTCTCCTCTTGAAACCTCGCATAATGCCGTAAACTTTGGAATTTGGCCATGCGAGAATTCAAAACAGATACAATCCCACTTCCTAGAAGTGACGTTAAAGCCCCACAAGAGTTGTTTGATCTTGAGATTGGTTGTGGTGCCGGCCTACACCCGATCCTCTACAGTAAGTCCAATCCCACTAGGACTCTAGTGGCGATAGAGCGAACACGAGAAAAGTACGATAAATTTCTTGGTCGATTTAATCGACATGGAAGCCCCACAAGCATCATTCCCGTTCACGATGATGCAATTCACTGGGTTACTCATAGAGTGGCACCTGAATCGATTAATCACGTCTTTATTTTGTACCCAAATCCAGAGCCGTCTAATAAGAATCAACGTTTTGCTCATATGCCGTTTATGGCTTTTTTGGTGACGCGCTTAATAAATAGTGGAAAAATTGAGCTTGCGACAAATATTGAGTCTTATGCCAATGAGTGCTTGGAACACTTTCCAAAGTATGGGCTGAGACTGGTTGATCAGGCTTCACCAACAAAGCCCGGACGAACCCACTTTGAACGCAAGTATTTAGATCGCGATGAGAAATGCTTTAATTTAACTTTTCAAAAAATATAAAAACTGAGGACGCCAATGCGCTTTATTTTAATCTTTCTTCTATCTGCCCTAACTGTAGTAGGGGCTCAGGACAAGGCCGTGAATATGAATGAGCAGCGATCAACTATCATTAGAGAAGTTTTCAATCAACTGCGTGCCAGCAATACAGAAATCCTTAATAATTTTTATGCTAATGATATCATCTTCATTGATCCATTGGGGCAAATCAACGGGCTTCAATCGATGAAAGAGTATTATCAGGCCATGTATAAAAACGTAGAAGAAATTCGCTTTGAATTTAAGCCCGATGCCATTAATGGTGATCGTCACTTAGCAACTTGGGTCATGTATCTGCGAGCTAAGGGTTTAAATGGCGGTGAGGAAGTAGCCGTTCACGGCGTGAGCGAAATAGAGTTTCAAGCAGACTCGACCTTGGCCATCTACCATCGTGATTATTTTGATATGGGAGAGTTCCTGTATCAACACGTACCAATTCTTGGATCAATTATTAAGCTGGTTAGAAAGCAGCTGGAGCATAAGCCATCAGGGAATTAGACCAAGTCTTCTGTATTCTTTTTCTATAAGCTCTTTGGTTTTTTCGTGGCGAGTGATTTCCCCGTGAGCATCACCGCCAAGGCCATCTTTGATAAAAAGATTGTAGTCAGCATTGTGGATTGGCGACCCATGGATTCCAAACTTGATACTTGATTTCAAGCCCTCGGTGTCGACATTTTGATAAACGTTTACGGCGCGTGTTGTGTTGCTTGGCTTGTATAATGTAGTTGGCTGCCTTCTTGTCCATACATTGGGTGGCTTAATCTCAACATCATCAACAAACGGAAGACTGTTATAAACCGCACGATTAGCATTGCCAGCTATTTGCGCTAAGACTTCATCCACTGCCAAATGGGCTTCTTTAACCGGGTCAATCGTAAGCATCAAATCAACAGACTGGGGAGGAGAGTAGCTCTTAAGAACTTCGAGAAACTTAACTGCACTTCTTGCACCACTGCTATGACTTTGAACAATAACCTTGGGTGTGAGTCCCTTTTGCTTGGCCGATTCACGATATTGTTTTAAGCAACTCAAAGCCAAAACAACGCCTCTTGGAAAAATGGTTGAGCCAGCAGGAGTGTAACTTGAGATAGAGCCTGGGTCTCCTAGGATTTCAGTTTCTTCTGAAGCGAAGCTCACCCAATTGAGATGCTTGGTTGAAGCCGCACTTGCCAGTTGGTTGAGTGGCCCGGCACTTAGGGCCGACCACTTTTCATCACTTGCGTAAGTTGATTTCACCGCTTGCATTGCGTGGTAGTGAAAATTTTTTCCAAGATCTCCATCGCCGACACAATCTGAAAAGCTTTTCATTAGATGTGTTGTTCGCGGTGAAAAAGATCCGGTTCCCTCAAAGTTTATGACGAGTGCTTTTTGTGAGGCAGAGGCTTCACAGTTATTAAGCTTATTGCCAATAACATGTCGATTTAAATCATTGGGATTGGCGCCTAGGCTTAGTTTTTGTTTGGCCGCTAATGTTTTAAGTAAATCTTTGGCATCACTTTTTTTCAAAGGGCGCGGTATGGCCTCGCAATCCACGGAATTGACTTGATTCATTTGCGCTACCCAAGCATCGATCGATGGCGCTATCAGTTCTTGATTCGAGCAGGTCGTATCAGCAAAAGATGAAAAGGTGAATATTATACTCAGGAATAGTGCTTTTATCACAGGTTCTCATCGGTTCATCCGATAGGAGTATGAGGTTTTAATGCGACTAAGTTCTCTTCTATTCTTCCTCAGCTTGAGTGCCCTAGCACAAGACCCTTATCAGGGGCTTAATAGCGGCTTTAGGCAATTTGGTGAGTTGATGCTGGCCACGTCTGGTGACTCTGAGTCGCTAGCACTTGCTCGAACTAATATGCTTGAGCCTTGCAGTGAAGATCAGGAATCACAAAATACCTCGCGCGAAATTGATCTTGGACTTACGCCACAGGAGCCAGAGGAAAGTCCTTGGCGCTTTTCTGTGATGTATTCAATGGGTGGCCCTCGCGATTCATTAAAAAAGCATTACGCAGAAAAAGGTCCAGAGTATCAAGCACTAGGTCAAGAACTCGATTTATTTATCGCCAATAGTTATTCATCTCACGATGCCAGGATGATCGGAGCAAAAGAACTCTGTGCTGGAAAAAGTGAGATGGAAAAAATCGCATTAGCTTCCAATTTAGGCTCCAGACTTTCAACTATCTATGACTATGACCGCATTGATAACGGTCCTAACGTGGGGATTGTTGTCAAACCTGAAGACCAGTGGAATGCACTTCATGCCAGAGCTGGTGGAAACTACCAAGCTAAGGCCGGAGTATGTCGTGATGCCTCATTAAGTGTTTCGCAGTTTCTTTTGGCCTGCGGCTTTAATAAGGATCAAGTTGCGATTGAAGGTTACCGCACTGTAGGTGGCGGGCATCAGGTCACATCTGTCAGAACTAGTGATGGTGAAGTCTATACTATTAATTGGAGCGAACTTTATAATAGTGATGAAGTGGCAGGAACCAATCCCGCGCCAAATCCAAACCTTGTTAACTCTGGTTTGTATTATACAGTCTATGATCCAGAAGATGGACGTGTCGTTGAAAAACGTCGCACCGAACTTGGTGAAGTTCTCAAGGCCGTAACCGGTGGCACAGTTGATGATCCCAACTACCTGCCTGGCCTAATTAGAATCGAAGCTGGCTACGGTGTCTTATCCGCCAATGTTTTTCAAACAACGACAGCACGCGGAGATTTTGCTCAAGGTGTTGCCGCTTATATTCAAAAAGACGAAGTTCTTGGCTTTTTAGATATTAGTGCAGGGGTAGCCTACGCCCACAACACTAGAGACATCGCAACATCTCCGACATCTGCATCAGAGCTGTCACAAGAAGTTCTTTACGGTCAGATTGAAGGAAGATTTGTTATTCCTGATCTTTACCTGTTTGATCGCGGGGAACAGTCTTTAGCCTTAAGACCCAATGCTGTCGTCATGACTGAAGGCTATATTTCTTCAAATTCATTAAATTCAAATGAGTCTGAACGAAATGCTGGAACATATTCTGAAGGAACACTTGGACTAGATGCCCTTTATAATAATGGTCGTCTCGGTGCCTATGTTGGCGGTGAAGTTGAATTAGCTGTTGATCGTCGCTTTAACACTCAGCAAGGAACCTCGGGTGAGTCAGGCGACTATGGTGGTATTACAGCTTTTTCTAATAGCTATAATATTCACGGTGGAGTGTCTTGGAACGGCGACCGCTTCACTACAGCAGCTACCGCCGACTACACCATTGCAAGATCCGGAACGAGGTCTTCACTAGGGGCGACTCTTATGGATCACGAATCCAACGCTAGCTATTCTGCCGTCTATAGCGTTTATGATCGCAATTTTGGAAGAAGAGAGGATTTTATTGTACTAAGGGCCGAAAAAGACTTTAGAATTGAGCGCATCGGAACTGTTAACTTAGGCGTGCAATCAACTATACCACTTGCAAGCCAGTTTGATCAGGCGAGCGTTGGGCTTTCAATACGATTTGTTCCAGGCCGCCGTTAAGGCGTTTATGAAATCACTTATTCTTTCTCTCGTTTTTCTCACCAGCTGTGCTTATACCTCAATGGAACTTATCCCGGAAAAGATGCGGCCTCTAGAGGACTTTGGCACAAAAACGATGGTCAGTGGCAACACGCTTATTTTTTCAATCGCAAAGGTGGTTGATGAGCGCCAAGATACCAGCAGCGTTGGGCTTGGTAAAATAGGAGCTTCAAATCTTGCTACGCCTATTCATGTTCAAGGTGGGGCCACTCATTATGTGTCCTATAAACTTGAAAATGGGCTTAAGCAAAGAGGTATTTCCTTAAATGCTAAGAGTGAAAATAAACTGGTCACGCGCATCGATGAACTTTGGGTTGGAGAGATGGTCGATGGGAAGGTGGGAGAGAAATCTTATTGTAAAATAAAACTGCATTTTGATTTATTTCTTGCAGATGAAACTTTGGCAAAGTGGAGCGGCGACATTTCAGTGTCGGCTTCGTCAAATGGCACTCTATTTGATGCAACATCACTTAATGCCAGAATGCTTGAGTCGTGTATGAACGAGCTGCTAGAAAAGCTCATTCGCGAGCCAAGCTTTCAAACCATCACAGGTCTTTCGATCTAAAATAAAATATCTAGGAAGTTATAGATATTCATCATGAAAGGGTTGTAGCGATCCTTTCTGATCATCTCTTCTTCTCGTTCCCAGTAGTGCAGTGAGACTGAATTGTAGACATAGCCGAAACTATAGCTCGTTGGGTTGGGACTGTTGCGGTCAAAGAGCTTTGCCTCAGGATAGCGATCATACTTTTCTTTGAAGCCAAGCATTTTGTCTTTAGCGTTTAATCTAATCATTGAGGCCTGCTTGATCAATTGATTCCTCATATGTGATTTTTTCTTGTGGCGAAGGGCCAACCGAGTTAGCCAGGCGTGCTTAATTCTTTCATGGGTTACTTCGATCATTGTTCTAAGTTCGTCCGAGCGAACACAGGCTGGATTAGGTAGTTCAGATAGAGCTAGGTCTAAATCAGCAATTTCTTTCTCTCTAAGCGTTGCTGATTTTGAAAGTTCTTTGACCGTATTTCTTTCATGAATTCTATGTTTTTTACTGAAGTCATCTTGAAGATTTGGGAAGGAGAGAATGGAGATCAGTTGGTTCTTCTTAAAATGCTTTGTTTGGAAGCCTACCAAGCGCTTCCAACAGGCTAAGTCCTCGCCCAGTAACTCAAGTCCTGCGTAAGGATTGAATTGGTGTCTTTTATTGGCCAACAAAGCAACGTTCCAGTCAATAAGCCAGTAGCCAACTTCGTGACCAGTCGTAAAATTAAAATGTCCCTCAATATTTGTATCGGATAAACCTTCCATGTCGCGTGCACGAGTGACCAAGTAATCGGTTAAGAATAATGGCACATCCATATCCATTAAGATCCAGTAGCTGGTTTCCGGATAATACCAAGTTGGGCGAATATTATTTTGTTCCATCGTGAACTTGCGCATGGCCGAGAAGTCTTCATTGCCATACATAGGAACTTTTTTATCCCAAAGACCATAGAACATGACCGTGTGAGGCAGAACTCCAACCTCAGGGTGAGAGTACTGAGGTAAGAAATTAAAATTGCCATAGAAGTCATCATTTTGATTGGTTGAGACATGGACTTTGATCATGAGCTTTTTTTGTTCTTCATCAAGAGTCTGTCTTGCCGCTTCAATCCAATTGAGCGCTTGCTCGTAATCAACAGAAGTAAACTCGCTGGTGCCAGCTTCCATGGTGATGAAGTCAAAATTAATCGCCGCCATCAGCTTTTTTAGATTTTTACGAAGTGCTTTTTCAGCTTTCATTCCAGTGATTGCTCGTCCCAAGGGAATGAGTTTAAAGCTGTTTTGCTGTTGAAGAGCAGCGCCGATCGAAAGACCTGCATTTATCCCTAGCTCATGAGCTAAAGCAAAGGGAGCCTTAATTCGACTTGCAATCGAACTGAGCTCGTCCCTAAGAAGATTGAGGTCAAAAACGTTCTGCGAGTTCCTAGCAAGCCAGCGCACTAATTCAATGGCTATCTTTGGATTTTCATCCATTAAGAATCCATGCACCCATTCATTAGAGTGCATCGTGTGCAAATGGAAACCTCTATGTCTAAAGGCCGCTTGCCAGGTAAAATGTTGTCCACACTTTTCTAATACTTGTTGCTTGGTTGGAGAAATTTGCATGCGTGGGTGTGGAAATAAAAAACCTAAAAGCTGCATGCCTTCATAAAAAGTTGAACTCCATTCATGCTTTGGCGACTTAATGTTAATGATGATGCGATCGTTCTCGCATTTAAAATATCCAGTTGAATCTGTGTACTCACCACCTTCAATTTCGAAACCGATAAGAGATTGCTCAAGGCGTGCCTCGGCCAAGATTAAAGAAAGATCAATTTTTACGGCACTAGGCTTTGCTGTTCGTGGTGAAACACTGAGTGGAATACTGGCTTGTGTAGTGAAAGAAAATAGGAAGGTGAGGACTGAAAATATTTTCAACATAAGACCAACTTCTGAAGGGTTAGAAGAAAAATCCTATCGAATTTGATGCATTAAAACAACTACGCCTCACGAATTAGTGAGGCGTTGCGTAAGACTAATATAACCTATGAGAATCTATTAAGCTTGAGCTGTAGCTTCTTGTGATTCTTCAGTTGAAGACTCATCTTTTGATTCAGGAGCTTTTGGAGCTGGAACCTTGATGAAGCCTTCATCGAGAAGGATTTTAATTTTTTCGTTACCATTGATCCATTTGCCATTGGCACCTAGAACACCAAAACGACCTGAGCGCTTTTTAATAACTGTATATGACTTCGTTTTCTTCACGATTTCCATTAATCCTCCAAAGTGAACGTCTCGATGATGCCATAAAATCCAGTGAAATCAACAAGTATTCGCATTTGATTAGTGAAACATCAATTTTGCTGCAAACATTCCGCCCAAGCTAAAAACATAGAAGCCAATGCCGCGTATCGCTATCCACCACCAATTGGAGAGATAATAGGCGGCCAAGGCGGTTGCAGCGGCGTGAAAGGCGAGTCCGATACCTGTGGTTAGGGTGGCCAGCCCTAGCATTTCTAAATAAGCCGGATTTTTAAGACTAAGTCGAACCTCAATAGGTAGCATCGCAGCATATTTTAAGGCCATGGCAACAAATAGTGGATCATTGATTGACCATGAGATGATTAACCACAACGCCATGATAAGAGAGATAAGACTGGGCTGAATTTTAAAGATTAGGGCCGAGTTCTTTTTCCATGCCAGCACTGCCATGAGGGTGATTAAAATAAGCGAGATCAGTGTGACCTGGTCTAATTCGCCAAAAGTTACAATAGTCCAGATCGCCTCGATGATGGCCAAAATGACGGCCGCAATAAGTCCTTTCTTAAGCCCAAAGAAGCTGTCGATTAAAACGAAGGCCAGTAGAGGTAAAATACCGATAATCCATGTGCTTGAACCCATTACCCTAGTTTAAACTTACAATCAAAAAGGTCAAGTTTTAGTCCTAAGCACCGATAAGAAACAATGAAGTTACGTTCTATTTTCTTAATTATAGTGATGTCTTTTGTGGCAAGTATGAGCGCCTATGCTGGTTGCTATGAAACGTTGAATCGTCTTCGCGTTCGAATGAGTGTCACTAAAAAAGTGCTTTCGGAAAATGAAGACTCATTCATGAAACGGCTTGATAGCATTGAGCGAACGGGCTCTTGGCTTCGAAGACTTAGAAAGAATAAATCACCGGCCATTCATGCCAAAATGTCCAAGCGCATGACTAAGCTAGACACCTATTTATTCGTTGGCGATTACGCTACAGCTCACCGAGAGCTTCGATCTTTATTTAGAGAGGTTGAGTTTTCAAGCTTGGCCATTCGTGCCATCGATGAGCAGCTTGAACAAGTTAAGCAACTCGATACGAGATCAATCGAGCAGGCGCGTGAAATCTTAGCTGAGGCTAATATTAGAGGTCGCCACTGGTTAGATGATGCTCTTTCGAAGTCACAAACTGTTGATGCCCTAGTTGATCAACTCGTGTTCACTCGCTCGGGCTATGAAGTCAAACTCGGCTCCCATTTTCAAGAGTACTTACTTGCTAAGGAACACCTCGAGGCCTTGCTGGCTCCCGGGGCATGCTCGGCCGACTGTCAGTCCAATACGCTAAGACTGCTCGACTCACTTGGGATTAAATATCAATCAGATCGAACGCGCTTTTCGAGCTTTTTAGAAATAGGTGAGGACGTTTCTAAAAATACTATTCGCGACCAGATTGATACTCATCGCTTGGCCGTGATTACACGCTTAAAGCGTGAGAGAAACGCGGAGCTTTTTGCTGTGTTTTCAGAGTTTGCTACCCAACCTGCAATTATTCAAAAAATTCTGTTTGGCTTAACCGGTCTTCCGGGTATGCATAAACTGCGAATTGTAAGGCTGTTTAAAGTCTTTTTGGATTCCGTGGCACAAACGAAATATGTTCCCGTCATCAATCAAATCGTGCGCTCTCTTGATGATCCTTCTAAGAAACTCGATCAAGTTCTACAGCATAATAGTCTTTTTGGTGGCAATGAGTTCATTGTTAGCTTTGCCAGAAGAAGTGATCTCGATTCAAAGCGAGTGTGGAATCAAATTGTAACCGAAGCGGGCAACTCTAATCCACAAATGGCAGATGAGCTTTTAAAGGCTGATCAACTGGCCAAGGCGCGAGGGCCACTCGATTTATTAACTGGTTCTAGTCCACTGCCACGTTGGCTAGTAGGTATCGCAACGACTGGTGGAATCGGCTATTTTTGGTTTTCAAAGGGTGAAGTTAAAAGTATCGAAATCGATAGAGAAGAAGTGATTGTGCCACCTCAACCGCCAATGGAAGATCAGATTCCACTAGAATCTGAGGAAGACCAAGAGCTGGAAGATGTCAGCGAAGAACTCTCTCGTCCAGACCTTCAGCTTCGCATTTTGGAAAGTGTTGCTAGGACGCCAAGCAGCGCTAGATCAAAATCAAAATTTACGATTTGGTTTAATCGTCTTATTTCTGGATTTTAAGACATTCCACATCAAAGCAATTGTAGAACCAATCTTTAAGTTCTTTTCTAAACCAAGCAACGTCTTTTTCGTCGGGACCACTTTTGGTTGCTGATAAGGCGACTTGGATAATATAGGAAAGTTTTTTCGCAGGTGTTTTCATAAAAATATTATGGCCTAAGACTCATTCATTGACCAGATGTCCCTAGCAGGGGAAGATAAGCTATGTCCGACTTGCCATTAAGTATAACTATTATTGTTAAGAATGAAGCTCACAATCTTGCTCGTGTTCTTGCGTCCGCTCAGTTTGCGCGCGAAATTATTGTTGTTGATGATAATAGTCAAGACGGTAGTAGCGCCGTAGCTAAAGAGTATGGCGCTAAAGTCTTCAGTCATAATTTTTTAGGTTTTGGTCAGCAAAAAAACTTTGCCGCTGCTCAGGCACAAAATGACTGGGTATTAAGTATTGATGCTGACGAAGAGATTACGCCTGAGTTAGAGCAAGCAATCAAAGATATTGTTTCTAAAAATGGCACTCATCCGATCTATAGTGTTAATAGGAAAACATTTTTTCTTGGAAAGTTTATTCGTCACGGTGGTTGGTATCCAGACACAGTGCCCAGACTATATCGAAAGTCCAAGGTTCGCTTTAGCGAGCCTAAAGTGCACGAGCTATTAATCGCAAGTGATGGTGAACATCCGATTCTACTTGCCGGTCACTTAAATCATTTCTCTTTTCCTAGCGTCGAATCGCAAGCTCAAAGAAATATTAAGTACGCCAAACTTGGTGCGCAGGAACTCGTTCGCAAAAAAGGTAGACCCTCACTCTTTTCTTTATTTGTTAGACCGGGATGGAAAGTTTTTGAATGTCTCTTTTTAAAGCTTGGCATTCTCGATGGCTTACCAGGGATAGTTATCGCACTTAATGCCGGCTACTCGATGTTTATGAAGTATAGCTTCGCTTATTTCGACTTAACAAAAGCTCGAAATAAAATCGGGGAATAATTTCCAATTGCTGCTGGCAAAGCTAAATTAAAGAAGTTTTGAAACTCACTGGCCTCTCCACCTTTAGGTAACGCAATTGAATGTAAAATTCTTGTGATATAGAAATGGGTCGATAAATGATTTGGCTTGCAGGCAGCTTCGATTTCTCTCAGGCCATTTTCTTTTAGCACTTCAAGATCTTCTTCCCTAAGCCATAAATTGTGTTTTGATGGATTAACGTCTTGGGCCAGCTTCATTTGCTTTCGCGCACGATTGATATTGGCCCTAGGCTCTTCGAAGCTTTCGCTAAAGAGATAGTAACCACCCGGCTTAATAATTTTCGAAATATTTGTGAAGGCCGAGTACTGTTCTTCTATACTTAAAAGATTGATCACCGATCGCTCGGTTAAAACGAAATCAAATTGTCCGTAGCTAGAGAGATCCTTTCGCATATCTCCTTGTGAGATCGTGCAGTTGTCAATCTCTCTTGAAGCGGCAAGCTTAACTAGTTCTGGATGAAAATCCATGCCTGAAAGCTTGAGTGTAGGAAAGAGTGCTCTTAGGCAAGACAATAGATGCGCATTACCGCAACCTATATCAAATAGGCTCTGAGAGCTTTCATCTTTGAGCAGCAACTTAAGCGTATCGATAAAAAAACTAATCTCTGCGTTTCGAATATATTGATCACCAAGGGTTGATTGTGGTGATAGGCCAAAGCGCTCAGCAACTTTATTATAATGCTCTATGATAATCTGATCACCGATGCCGCTACTCATTCTAGCTCCTTCAAGATTTCTTCAGGTCTTGGGGCCCATTTACCACCTAATACCATTCCAAGCATCATTACCCCACATCCAAATAATTGGATACTACCAAGGCTCTCTCCCAGTAGTATCCAGCCAAAAAATACGGTTGCAATCTGTTGACCCAGCAGTCCAAGTGATCCAACAGTGGCGTGGATATGCTTGAGTCCCTTCGAAATGAGAAGCCAGGCCAAGGTTTGAATGATTACCCCGAGACCAAGTAGCGAAAGCCATGCTTTAGGACTAAAACCAAGAAGTGGCTGATCGCGAATAAGTGCCACAAGAAACATGAAGGTAGCGGAACCGACACTCGACCACTTTAAGGCGTGAACTGGGGCCATTTTTTTACAGACCATGGCAAATAAATAGGTGAATACGGCATAGAATAGGCTGGCAATGATAGATAAGTACTCACCAGTTCCAAGTTTTGGCGTGAAGCCACTCATAGACGTCAGGAGAGTCATACCAGTAAAGCATAAAATCAGTGCTACAAAAAATCGAGTTGAAAGCCGAAGTCCTGGATACAGGGCCGACATAAAGGCCACCCAAAAAGGGGAGAGCCCAATTAGTAAAGTGGCATTGGCAACTTTGGTTGAAGCAATAGCGGTGTGCCAGCATGCCAGATCAGCGGCCAAAAAAATGCCAGCGCTAAAGGCCATGAGCTTTTCTCTAATGGTGCCGCTATCTGAGCTTCCAAGACTTAATAGCCAAAGTAATGGGATAGCAAAAAGCATACGGTAGAAAGCGATGACCTCGGCCGAAGCTTCAGCTGCAAAGCGAACCATGACAGGTCCAAGTCCTAAAAATAGGGCGCCGGTAATGAGCATGATGATGGGAGTAAGAGATTTTTTTTTAACGTAGTTCAAGTCTCTCAACCCCGATTAACAGGCCAAAGAACTTTTTAGCTACCAGGTGCATAGATGTGAATTTTCTATTGCCACTTTCTAGTTGCCAGCCCGACTCCCGCTTCACAAGGTTAGCCTTAAAACGTAGGAATTTTCCGTATGTCACATTTGAAGGATATTCAATCTCCAGCGGACAGCCTGTCTCTTGGCTAAAGTTATGACACCGTAGAGTGACAAGTGAGACTCCCACGGCTTTAGCCAAAACGATTTCACGATTGAGCACGGATAAAGGATAGATCTTCTCCTTCCCTTTATTATTAATCGTTTTGATGGCCTTCACTTGGTCTTGATCGTCGCGACTAAGTACTAACTCATAGGTTTTAGAGCTGTAGTCAGTTGTGATCAGCGCGAGTGACACTTCGCTAGTTTTTAGGTCTTCTTGATCTAAGTTGTGTGGCGGGCTAGTTTTTGTATCTGGCGCCTCATAGGCTTTTTGCTTTTTATTTTTCTTAATAACCTTGGTCGACTTAAGCGTTGATGGCGCTTCATCTGAGAGTGTTGTGCTATCGACCTCTTGATCACTGACAAGAAAGACAGGTTTGGCCAACTGTGTTTTTGCACAGGAGATTGCTTGTAGACAAAAAGCCAGTAGAAGAATTTTGATCAAATAAGACATAAAGCATTGTAGGGGGCTGTTAAAAAAATTGAAATCAATTTTCGCAAAAAGTGGATAATGCAAAGCATAGGGCTTATGATGTGCCTATGATTAATCGCTATACAACAAAAGAGCTTCCGCTCTACGCCCACATCCCCGGCGAGACTCCACACCCTAAAAAAAGTGGAGGACATAGCGAGGGCGTACCTGATCCAGTTACTCAAGAAATTAATGATAGCAACTGGCAAACCCATGAAGACTATCTCTACGGAGTTGATCTCTTTAATCTTAAATTTTACTGGGAATCGCATGTTTGGTGGGAAGCCGTTTGGAAAGCTTGTCCAAAAGGACCTGAGCGAGATTTTATTCAAGGACTAATTAAAGTTTCGGCCGCCGCGCTTAAGTCTAGAATGAACGAGGCAGACATTGCTAAGGATCACGCTCTTCGTGCTCATGAGTTGATGGCCGCCAAATTTGTGTCACAGCAAAGTGCATTTGGCGTTTCATCTCATTGGTGGAACACTATCAAAACAACACATGATGAACCGCTGGAGTTAAGTTTTGAGTGATAAAGACAGTCTTGAGTCTCTTAGGCAGCAAATGGCCCAGGTCATTCACGATAACCCTGCGCCCAAAATGACCCGCGCGGACCGTGAGATAGCTCTGTTTGAAGATGAGCTTCGCGAGTCTGGCCTAAACTTTCGAGTCGAAATGGCCTTTAGTGAACTAGACCTCAGCCTTGAGAGTATTATATTTAATGCTGAGCATGGATTTGAAGGCAGAGACTATTTGCTTATTTGGGACAAGTTGCCGGCCACAAGCAAGGCGTATCATCTGTTGGTGCAAAACCAAAAAAGTAGTGGTTGTAGACGACTTTTAGAGTGTCCGGAAGCAATGAAAAATCATTTGTTAGCTTTTCTTCACGCTTTTGCTGTGAAGATATCTTCCAAACTCAAAGACCAAGTTTAAACAATAATTCAAATTTAACCTTATTTAGAGAGCTTAAGTGTAAAACACTGTTTTTATGGCAGTTTCAACTGTCAAAGCATTGTCGTGAAAGGTAAATCGAAATTTTTTATAAACCCGTACTATAGATATTGAGAACAGTGAAAACGTCTCAAATTTTAATTGAAACGGAGTTTATATGACACTAAGAAGCTTTAATCATATTGGTAAATTTGTTCGCGAAAGCAGACTGAATCACCCACAATTTTACTCACAAAATCAACTGTCCAAACTGCTCGGTTATAAGAACGGCCAATTCATTTCAAACGTTGAGCGTGGATTATGCGGAATTCCTCTAAAGGGCATTTCGAAATTGATTGAAGTCCTCGGTCTTTCTGAAGCTGACTTGAAAGCGGCCATGCAAAGGGATTACGAAGAAACTCTGAATAATTTTTTGAACAATCCTGATGGCGTTGATGAGGAAGAGGAAGAAGAATTGAGTGTCTCTCAGACACGTCAAGGGGCATCAGCGCAACTTCTAAACGCTTAATAAATATTAGGCGCGAAGCCTAAGTGCAGGTTATAATCCTATTATTATTTTGAATAAAATGAGTAGGATCTGTTTTGAAACTTGCCCTTTTGTACGCCGAATTAAGCACTTCTTCGCGTCTTGAGTCTTTGCAAATAAGTCAGCTTATTGAAGGTTATAAATCTTTAAATCATAGTTCGAAGACTTATAGTCTAGGACCCGATGTTGACTATCTTAAAGTTCGAGCTATCTGCCATGCTCTTATTGAGCAAAACACCGACCGAATTATTTTTCTAACTAAGACCGCCGCAACTTTTAAGATCGTTGAGCAATTAGAGCTTCTAAACTTTACAGGTTCATTTGTTTTTCACTTAGATGGCCAGTTCATTTTTGATGCGAAAGAGTGGAGTCTGTTGGGTAAAGTTAATTGTCATTTCGTTTGTCGATCAAGCAAACACCTCAAATTCATCCAGTCATTCTTAGAGAATAAAGATCAGGCGAGTCTTCTGGTGCCAGTGACGGAAGCTGTCTCGCTTAAAACCCCTAAGGGTGAGCTTCGTAAAGAACTCAATATTGGCGAGGATGAGCTGGTTTTTCTCTTTGTAGGGGATCTCTCTCGTCAGCAGCACGTGATTGAGTTGACCTCTCTTATGTTAAAGTTTTGCGCGCAAATTAGCCCCAAAATAAATTTGTGGTTATGTGGTCAGTTTAAAGATGAAGGGATTGCTCTAGTTGGCAAAACGGAGCTTGAGTTTGAACACTACCAGTCTTGGCTTAAGCTTTGTCATGATTCACCACACGGGCATAAAGTCTCGTACCTGGGAGATCTTGATCTTGCTGAATTACAAGAAGTTTACGCTGAAGCCGACTGGGGCATATATTTAGGAAGCGATCCTGCACAGGATATAAACCCGTACGCCCTCGAGGCCCTCTGCCATGGTCTTCCCTGTGTTTTGTCTAACTGGGGTGGGCATAGTGATCTTAATCATGACGAATTTGTCCGAAATTTAGCAGTCGAAGTGAAGGGTTTTCACCTCTCGCCTGATCTCAAAAGATTAACAAAAGACTTATTTCTGATGTTAAATAAAGGCGCCAAGGTTGATAGTGCTTTCAGAGCAAGTTGTTCAAAGTACTATCAAGAGAAATTCCCTTCGCATTTTTCAAGTAGCAATCTAGAGATGATTTTATCTAAGACTGAGCGCTTTGCAGGATTTGCTCAGCAGATGGACAGACTTACAGCCGCCTATGAGCGAAACCCTTATGCACCATTTGTTGATGTCACATCCTATGGTGGCTATAACCAAGAGTTTGAGGAGATTTATGCATCCTATTTTGGAGACTCTTAAATCAAAAGTCCTCGTTCATACTGGGGAAGCAGAGATTTTTCGCCATATTGGTGCATCAAACTTAGCAAGTGATGTTTACACTCGCGAGTCGCTTCGACGTATGTGGTCTATGGCGCCCTATTCGCAATCTTATTTTTCAGTGCTTAATCCATTATTTAGCTCTTTGCTAGAAGACTACAATAAGAAGGATTTGAAATACCCGGTCGTTCTCATTCGCGATGGCCTTGTGGATTTCTTGCAGCATATGTTTGATAACCCTGTGCCAACAAAAAACTCACAGGTATATATATTCGATCAACGCCTTGAACCTTACCTCAATAATGCCTGGAGAGAGAAAGCTTTGTTTTACTCGCTCTATCATCGTCCCAATCCATCCTATAAATTACCAGTTGCTAAAAAACGTTTAATTATCAGCACGATAGTGAATGGTGCCTTTGTGAGTTCAAGTAGGCTTGAAGCCTTATTGGCCCAAGCAAAATCTTTTGTGTCCAAGCATAACTTGGCGGTTGAAGTTCATTTGCCGGTTAGAGAAAATATATTTTACGACCATGCCTATCAAGATGACCCTGCAGTGTTTGATTTGTCTAAAAAGTTTTACGATACTTTTGACCACAATATTAAATTTATTTCAGATAAAAAAATCACAATGGATAGCGATTTTAGGGATAGTTATTATTTAATTCCAAGTGACTCCAATTTATGTCTCAGTGATAACTATCTAGAACATACTCTTCTTATGAAGGGGGCCGCACCTATGAGTGACTTGACTAGGGGGCAGGGGCTTCACTTTGAAGTGGCCTTATCTAGTGAGCATGGGGCCGTTTTGGGTGAAGGAAGCGGGAAGTTTGATGACTCACTCTTTAAAGATCTGTCCAAGGAAGCAGTCACCATCAAGAAGATGGGCCCAGCGATGGCAAAAGATCATCAGTTTAAATACTTTGCCAACCAGCTTAGCTATGGCGATTTCTTCAAATTCTTAAGATCGACGCTTCAGAGCCTATGAAACTTCTCTGGATTTTAATTGTCGCTACTGGATGTTCCAGTTCTCCACTGCTACCTGTTCATTCGCCCGTTCGTAGTGAATTGCCAGCTGATAGCTCTGCCTCACTGAAGATTGTGCCTGCCCATAGAGTTCGCGGCACTAGTAGCGATGCAGCAGCTCCTCTCGATAAAATCAATTATAAAAGCGAAACTTATACTTACCGATTAGGTTATGAGTCACGAGGCCTGCCATGGTCGAGCCATTTTTTAAGCATCGGCCCAAACTCACCATTAAATCTAGGATTTAAACTGCAGCCCTACGACTTTGATGGAAGTAGTTTTAAAGTTCTCTTGCAAACCCATGTGGGCATGGTCTTGAGTCCGACTCAGATTGACGCCAAAGACATTCAGGGTGAACCCAAGAAAGTTAGAAAAGGACTGATTACAGGCTGGAACTGGAGCGCTGTTTTAGCACTAGGTTATCGTTTTTCGCCACTTTGGTTATCTAGCCTTGGGATTCGAAAAAGTGCATTTAGTACCCATCATCGTTTTACAGATGGTATTGATGATGAGTGGACAGTTAATGGCCAACAAATGGTCTATTTCTTTGATCAAGGTTTAGACTTTTCTTCTTGGCGAGTGGATATATCATTTTTTTATGGTGGAATAGGTTTGGATAATCAAGATCCTGATCTAAAGTTTGGTAGCGCTTTAAGCTTAGGCTTTAATTGGTAAAGGTACTGGAATTCTTATGCGACAAATGACTTACGATAAAAATTCTCCTCAATGGCTCACTCATTTATGCGAATTAATTGATCAGTACTTTAATCAATCCGCTCCCGTCGTCCACTATGAGAGTGCTGTTTCACTACTCGAGAAGTTAGATCTGACGCTTGCGGCGAAGGGAGTGAGTGATCAGGTTCTTAAACATGATCTTGAGAGCTTTCTTAAGTATAGCGTTCGAACTTCACATCCAAATTTTCATAATCAGCTTTATGGCGGTTTCAATTTTTGGGCCTTTCTTGGTGAAGTGTCAACGGCGCTAATGAGCACGTCGATGGCAACATTTGAAATTGCTCCCGTGGCGACTTTAATGGAGAAAACTCTCGTTGATAAGATGAGCTCAATGATTGGCTTTACTAAAGAAGGTGATCGCGGTGAAGGCATCATGTTAACCGGTGGCTCAAACGCTAATATGGTTGCTATGTTAGCCGCAAGAAATAAAGCTTTCCCAGATTCAAAAACTAAAGGTGCTCCCTCAGGGCTTGTAGCCTTTTGCTCTAGAGAAGCCCATTATTCATTTTCTAAAGCCGCTAATATCTTGGGCCTGGGAACTGATAATGTCTGGCAAGTTGACTCAGACCTATACGGGCGTATGTCGATCGTCGATCTTGAGCAAAAAATCGAGCTGGCAAAGTCTCAGGGACTAAGGCCATATTTTGTTGCCGCTACGGCGGGTACAACTGTTAAAGGTGCCTTTGATCCGTTCGCGCAGATTGCTACAGTCTGCAAATCTAAGAATTTGTGGTTTCATGTTGATGGGGCTTGGGGTGGAAGCGTTGCTCTTAGTCCAACTCATCGAAGGCTTCTGTCTGGCGCCGAGCTTGCCGACTCCTTCACATGGGACGCGCATAAGCTTATGCACATTCCATTGATTGCTTCTTTTATTTTATTTAAAAAGCCCGGTGCTTTGAAATCCTCTCATAGTGGCGGTGGCGATACTTATATTTTTCATCAGTACGACAATAAAGACTGGGACACTGGGCCAAGTTCGCTTCAATGTGGCAGGAGAGTCGATGCGCTTAAGGTTTGGCTTGCTTGGCGCGCCCTTGGAGATGAGGGCTATGCTCAAGTCATAGACCAGCACTTTGATATAGCTGACGCGATTGAATGTGAAATTGTAGATCGCCCAGAGTTTAAGCTGATGTTTAAAAGAGAGTTCTTAAATATTTGTTTTCAAGTGAATGCTCCAAAAGGAGAAAATCAAAAAGACTTCAATATTGCTCTTCGAAATAAGATTATTAAGCAGGGGAAGTTCTTGGTGAACTTTTCCTGGGAAGACGATCAGCCATTTTTTAGGCTGATTGTAGCCAATCCGAGTTCAAAACTTTCAGATTATCAAGCGTTACTAAACGAGTTAGTTGCCATATCCCATTAAGGGGGCGGTCATAGCAAAACTGCTAAGAACAAAAGCTAGAAGGATTAAATCTGACAGGACTTCTGATTTTAAGTTTCCCCACTTCATCTTTTTTTGCATGAGTTTTTGAAGTTTAATTTTAAGCCAGATTGATGTGATTGTAATCGAGATAAAGATGAAAAAACCTATGACAAATGAAGCTGGATTAGTAGCATCTTTTGGCGCTAAGTCGATTTTCTTCGCTGCTTGTTCTTCTGGTTCATCATCAAAATCATAGTTTTCGGGGAGATCCATAGCTTTTGTTAAAGTCGCTTTGGGTCCTTGGTTGCTTGGTAGATAAAAACGAGAAAAAGCTAACTTTTGATCACTTGGATTGGCTTCAATATCAATGCTTACACGAACCTCATCGGATACGAGTACCCCGCCTTGATCAAGGTCTTTATTCCAGCTTAGGCCATAATCAGATCGCTTGATTTTACCACTGACCCTTAGGAATAGACTTCGCTTGGTTTTGTCCCAGGGATCGCTCTTAAGTCCTTCTACTTGCATCTGCAATTGTTCCTGGCGTTGAACTCCTCTCATTGTGATCAAGACTTGGATCTGTCGTGAGCCAGGAGTGAGGTCGGCCTGTGGCAGAGTAATCTCAATCCATGGAAACTGTTTGACATCAAAAAAATCAGGGCGTCTCAGATGTGAGTCTCGTTTCTTGTTGTGGGTTCGAATTGATTTTGTTGCGATCTGAAATAAAATATTTCGGGCAATAGAGCTATCTTCATCAAACTCAAACTTACCTCTGGTTTGAGTAAACGTTCCGGCCACTTCCATAACACCCATATAGCCAATATTAAATTGAACTTGGGTATGTTGATCGTTAATTTTCCAATCTTTTGCAAGTAACAGGTGAGAGGAGAAGAGCAATGCTAAAATAAGACTAAGTTTCATCGACTAATTTCTTTTATGAGGGCGCTTGATATTTTTAAAGATAAGTTAATGGCCTGATCAAACACCGGATAGGCGAGACTGGCAAAAGCTCCCTCAAAGTCAGGTTTGCTGTAGTCAAATTGATCTTGGTCCTTTTTATTAAAGCATGTGACGGTCATGATGCATTTTTTTGAATCGTAGCGAAACGCTAAGTCGAGATTGAAAATAATAAAGCGGAATTCTTGCTTACTATCTTTTTCTCCAGCAAAAAGACTGAGCTGCAAAGTTTGGTCTGCCTTAAGGTTTTCAAGCGCACGTTCTAGCACTACTAAACTTGTCTTAAGCCATTCTTGTCCCTTTGTTTCTTGGACAATATCGCCTTGAATTGGAGGAGCGCTTTTGAGAGTCTGTGTGAAGTTTTGAATTTGTGTAGCGATATGCCTTTCAAGAGTCTCAATGACTTCGTTTGTCCATAGTTGTTTGTCTAGCGTAAAAGACCCAGCGTTTGTGAATCCAAAATTGAAGTCAATTTCACGATTAGATGGAAAGAAGTTAATGACTTCAGCGCTGCTCTGTATATTGTGCCTTTCAAGGTGCAGGACATTGGTGCGGCCTTTAAATTGGTGACGATTGTAATCGAGCACATGCCACGCGCTGGGCGTTTGGCACATATTCTTTATCGAATTCCATTTTTTATCTGCAGATTTAAAAAGATTGAGCATGATATTTAATCCATTGCTCAGGAGCATTTGCAACTTTTCTTGTCTCGTAGTCAAAGAACATTAGCCCTGATTTAACCTTCGCTACGAGGCCGCGCGGTCCCGTCATTTCATAGAACAGATCAAAACCATATTTATGCGTTTCGCTTAAATAGACGGTGATCTCAACTTGGTCGCCGCGAAAGCCTTCGCCTTTATATTCAACCATGGCATCACTCATGATCAGTGAGCATCCCATACAATCGAGTTCGCTAGCGTTTAACGATTCTAGCCAGCGAATGCGAGCCTCATGGGCCAGGGATAAAACTTTATCATTGCCCAAGTGATTGCCGTAATTCATATCACTGACACTCAAAGTGATTGTTGTCTTAAAAACTTCCGTGCCATCGATATGAATTTTAACTCTGTTTTTCATGTACGCATCATAGGACTGGGTTACTTTACAGGCAAGTAAAGTCGAGCGAAAATACAGATATGAAAATAGGCGTTATCGATTCTGGAGTAGGTGGTTTTAGCGTGCTTCGCGAGCTGTACCAACTCATGCCAGGTGAAGAGTATTTCTATTTATCTGATCAAGAGCATTCCCCTTATGGCGATAAAGACACCGAGTACCTACGCAAAAGATTATTTGTTCTATGCGACGAGCTGCTTGCTCAAGAAGTCGACTTAATCGTCATTGCTTGCCATACAGCTACGGCCCAGGCCATTGAGGCTCTGCGCGCCAATTACCAATTGCCATTTGTTGGAATTGAACCTTATCTCAACGTACTTAAGCACCCTCAAGACGGCGACCAATACGTTGTGCTCATGACAGAGTCTACTTCTAAATCGTCTCGCTTTCATGAACTTCGAGAAAGGTTAGACCCCAATAAAAAAATTAATCTGTTTGCATGTAAGAAGCTTGCCTCGATCATTGAGGCTTACTTTCATGATGAAATCACTGCGATGCATTGTGTACAGAGTGTTGCACTCGAGCTTAAGCATATCGAGAATTTAAAATCGTCGTTGCCACAGCTTACGACTGCTATTTTAGGTTGTACTCACTATCCTTTAGTCAGTAGGCAAATCGAGGCGGCGACCGGGCTCAAGACAATTTTTCCAGGCCAAGCCATCGCAAAACGAGTTAAAGAACGTCTATATTCTTTGTTCGCATATTCCACAGCTTCTGATATTCACACTGACGGATTTCATTACCGTCGAAAAGTTAGCGATCCATGGCAGCATAAACCTTGGAAATATCTGCAAAAAGTAGCCACAATCGGTTAGCATTGCCTGTCTAAATTCATTCTTGGAGTAAGCATGTCTAAAATTAAATCTATTCACGCGCGCCAGATTCTCGATTCGCGCGGTAATCCAACTCTTGAAGTTGATATTCTTACGGAAAAAGGAAACCTTGGTCGAGCGGCTGTTCCCTCGGGCGCATCAACTGGCTCGAAAGAGGCGCTTGAGCTTCGCGACGGTGATAAATCTCGCTATGTTGGAAAATCAGTTTTAAAGGCCATAGCCAATGTGAACGAGGTTTTTTCTAAAGCATTGATTGGTAAAGAAGTTAGTGATCAAAAAGCGATTGATAGCATCATGCTCGAGCTGGATGGAACTGAGTTTAAATCAAAGTTAGGTGCCAACGGTATGCTTGGGGTGAGTATGGCCTGTGCCCGCGCCGGAGCTCTCGATGCCGGCAAAGCACTTTATACTTATTTGAAAGAAGATCTTCATTGTCCTAATCAGACAGGGGAGTATGTGCTTCCCTCACCACTGATGAATATTATTAACGGTGGATCGCACGCTTCAAATAATCTCGACATTCAAGAGTTTATGATTGTGCCTCATATGAAAAAGCCTTTTAGTGAAAACTTGCGCGCGGGCGTTGAAGTTTTTCACGCGCTGAAAAGCGTTCTAACAAAGGCCGGCCATTCAACCAATGTTGGTGATGAAGGTGGCTTTGCTCCCAATCTTTCCTCTCATGAAGAGGCAGTCGATTGTATTTTAGAAGCGATTGAAAAAGCCGGATATAAGCCAGGAGTTGATATTTCCTTATCATTTGACTCGGCCGCTAGTGAGTTTTTTAAAGACAGCAAATATTTAATGCAAGGTAAGTCATTGAGTAGTGAAGATATGGTGTCTTATTACTCAACTCTTGCTTCAAAGTATCCGATTTATAGCATTGAAGATGGCCTTGATGAAGCCGATGAAAATGGTTGGGCAAAGCTCACCGCTGAACTTGGCAAAAAGATGCTTCTGGTTGGTGATGATTTATTCGTAACCAATAAGAAAATTCTAAAACATGGTATCGAAAATAAGTTGGCGAACTCGATTCTTGTAAAAGTTAACCAAATTGGAACTCTTACAGAAACCTTTGAAGCCATTCAACTTGCTTTTGATAACAACTTTAAGGCAATCATCAGTCATCGCTCAGGTGAAACAGGCGATAGCTTTATTGCAGACTTGGCCGTCGCGACCGGATGTGGACATATTAAAACAGGTTCCGCTAGTCGTTCCGATCGAATGGAAAAATATAATCAGCTCTTGCGCATTGAAGAGGCCCTAGGCGCAAAGGCTAAATTTATCCCAGTTAAGGGATAGATTTTAGGGCCTCGTTAGCAGAGGCCCTCATGGTTCGAGCCAGACATCAATTAGCTCCAGTTCATCTCGTAGATTTGTATCTGCTGCTAAGTTTTGTGGTGTCGAGCTTTTTGTGGCTTGGCCTGTTTGTCACACAACCAAATTTTTTACTTCATAGCTTTTTCACTACGACTTTAGTTGGAGCATCTCTTATTGGTTTTTCTAGTGGCGTTGGTTATGGCAATGCCCTACTTGAAACCAGAAGCTTTGGCGGACTGTTATTACTTCAATTTTCTTGTCTCATCGGCGCTGCCTTAGAGTATCAATCAACCTCCTTGGTGTTTGTGGCGACAATCCCATGTCTTATGGCCTGCTACAGTATGCTTTCGAGTGAGAGAAATCTTAAAGGTGGCATGATTGCAAAAGATCTCATTCCTCCACTAGTTGGTGTTGGTGCTTATCTCGGTTTTGCTGCCAGTTACCGCGGGCTTGAGTGGGGTGTCGTCGATCTATTAGGACTTTCAAGTTTTGTATGCTTTAGCGTCGGGACATTGTATTGGGGATCAGCCCTCGTAAGACGTGAGAACAAGTCACTTATTACTTCATTACTGCGCCGAGGAAATGGTAACTGGCGTTGGCGCATGGACAATGACAGGCAAAGAGAAGACAGATTATTCTTTCATGATGTGATTAATCACACCCATGGACTTAGTCTTTTCTTGCAACAAAAGATCAGTGGCAATGAAACTTTACACAATGATGAAGTGAAATCACTACTCGGCGAAGTTAAGGCAATGCAGTCGCTGGTTGCAGATCACTACGGGTTTAAGCATAAGAATCTTTTATCAAGGCTTGATTGGGTCGAAATTGATTATGCCATGGCAAGCTTTCACCAATTAATTCACTCACATCTTCCGGCGAAAACTGAGATACGCTGCCATCAAGCAGGCATGCTCGATCGAGAGCGTTTTGACCGCTCGAGATTAGAACTGATGGTCCATTACCCAACCTTTTTACGTGTCTGCACAAATTTGGTTAAAAATATTTCTGAGCACTCTCCAAGGGTTGCTGACTTTACTTTTGAAGCCCAAGAAAATGTATTGAGATTCTCCTTTAAAAATAAGATGGGCCATCTTCATGAAGTATCAAAGGATTTGGATAAAGCGCTTTCTGTGAATATCTTAGCTGCTGATACTGTCGATGAACGTGAACATTTAGGACTAGAGTCGGTTCAAGTTTTATGCGCCGATCATGGCGGATCTTTCGAATTCTCAATAGTAGAGGGTTGGTGGGTTGCCAATGTCGAGTTACCTCTTAAAAATATCAAACAACTACAAGATCAGACTAAAAAAGCTGCCTAATATTGTTATCTTGATAGGATAGGTTTCGAAGTTTATCCTTAGTCTATGAACTATTTATTACTATTCACGCTTGCCTTGGCCCCGATTTTTATAAGCTCGGCCAACTCATATAGACCAGCGGCTAAGCCACTTACTGATGGAGCCTATGAATTCACTCTGAATGGGTCTCAGTTTTCACAAAGCAGTACGTTTGATGTGGACGGCAACGAGCTCGAGCAATTTGAAGGTAACACTTTCTCTCAAAGCGACTTCTCAATCACTGGGCGCTACTCCTATGGTCGCAGTCTGCATTTTGTTATTGGTGCGGCCTTTAGACAAAATTCATCTTTTAATGCCTCTACAGAGCAAGATCTTAGCGCCTCTGGTTTAGAGCGACTATATGGTGGCTTTCATTACGCTTTCGATGCCGTCGATCGTATGCGCTACGCCTTTGAGTTCTCCTACGCTAAGACAACCTATACCAATAAGTTCTATAATGTCGGTGAAACGCTTCCCGATGAAATTGTCCTTGGCGATGACGGTCAGTATGTCACTGGCACTGTTCACGCTACCTATTCAAGCACAAGCAATAATCATTATTCTGCTTCTGTTGGATTGAGCTTGCCGCCGAGTCATCTGGCCATGGAAATTCCTTGGAAACTCGAAGGTGCTTGGCTATTTGGCACATGGGGTGTTTTGGCCGGTGTAGAGGGAATAACTTCAATGGGGGATGATGAGTTTAGCGAAAATCCAGCGCAAAAGCCTCGTCTACCAAGCGGCGTAACTGCACTTTATAACTCAATTAACCGTGAAAAAATGGAACCCTTTATCGGAGTAAATAAGTCATTTAAGAGCTGGAGTCTGGGTGCGAAATATTCTCAGGTAATCTCCGGCGTCTCGACAGATAAAGGGCAGACAATAGGGCTTAATCTTTCGTGGTCATCGGCCGGAACAACCACGGCGCAAAAGCGTTTGAACACATTTAAAGAGTACGATAACGAGGCCTCAGTCATTAAAGTCTCGCCAAGAGGGACTTTCGTCCGCATTGATAAGGGTCTTACTAGTGATGTTGATAAAGGTATGCGCTTTGATATCTTTAAAACTGATTATGAAGGCGGAAACGTGCTATTTGCTTCAGGCATTGTCTATGAAGTCGGAGCTGACTGGGCCATTGTTAAGCTTACTCAGACATACCGGAGCGAAAAGATCCAGAATGGCTACACCGCAAGAGGGTATAGACAGTAATTTTTTACCCTTGTACTTTCGGTGACTTGGTTTAAACTTTTAATGTATCAATAAAGTTTCTACGAACGACGAAGGACTCTTCATGATCCGAACAATCATTATGCGTTTATCAATTCTGTGCACTGTTGCAGCACTTAGCTTTAGTGTTTCGGCCAAAAGATTTACCAGCCAGTTCTGTGAGTTTGAACTTCCACCGGGTTGGGAGTGTATGCTTGAAGGTACGGAATGGGTTTGCCAATCAACTAATGAAGAACGAAAAAAAGAAGCCATCATCATCCTGGCCGCTAAAGAGCGTGGGCCACAAGATTCTATGATGGAGTATCAAGCTTACCTAAAGCGCAATAAAACATTTAATCTTCCTGGTGGTAAAACTCAGGTGTCTGAGCCAAAAGATATCAAGGTTAGAGAGGTTAATGGTCAAAACTGGGTTGATGCCCTTCACTTGGCTTCAGAAGTTCCTGGGTTTTATACGCAGTATCTAGCCACTGTTAAAGAGTCGCTTGGTATTGCAGTTACTTTCTCAGTTGGAAAAGATTTTTACGACGCTTATCGCGGCGTCTTTGAAAACATTATCTCAACCATGAGAGTTTTTGTTCCAAAGAAGTATCAGCAAGGCGGAGAGTTCCAGCTTAAAACTGGTGATGAGCAGCTGCTTGGTGATGCTGTGATTCCTGATGCCGACAATGGTCTTAATATTGGCGTTCAACGCAAAAAGGGTCAGGCGGGAAGCAATGATCCAATGGAAGATTACTTGATGTATGGTCTTGGTGCTGCGGCCTTAATCTTCATCTTAGCTAAAGCTAAGAAGAATAAAGGGAAGGGCGCTGGTAAGAAAAAAAATAAAAAGTCTTAATCAAAAAAAAAGGTCGCTTAGGCGACCTTTTTTTTGATTCTTTTATTCCAGTGTAGATCTTTTATCTTCTTCGAATATTCTTGGGTAGGCAGATTTAAAATATCTAACCGTAATGATTTTAAAGATATTTTCAAACGGTCTTGAACTAATATCGCTGCCACTTTCTGTAAACTCTCCCATACCTGCTTTTTCTTGCTCCATTTGCGCAAACTGTTCGCTGCTTGCATCAAGTGCAGTATCTTCAGGGAAATCAAATTTAAACTCACCAACTCCTTTTTGTGCTGCTGGAGCCGCGGCATTAGAGCTAATGCTTGCAAGTACATCTTTAAGATCACCATCTTTTGCTTTTTCAAGATCAGAGGCAGCTATACTAGTGCCTGATAGACCTGTGCCTGAAGCAAGTGCTGCGGCATCGGCCGGCAGTGAATTAAGGATTCCTGGTGCCATTCTTCTCAGCTCTTTTTCCATTTGAGATTCAAGCTTTTCCATCGATGTTGGAGTTTTACTCTTTTTCAATATTCCATTAGCTTTGGCAGTCATTTGTTTCTTTAATTTTCTAAGACCTGTAGCGCCTTGAGATAAATTACCAAAAGATGAATCTGCGGCCGCTGTGTTGCCAGCAAAGAGCGAGTTGGCGCCACTGGCCAGATTATCAAGCCCACTTGCAAATGAACTTGGTAAGCCTTGATTGGTAAGTCCAACACTTGAAAATTCTGCTTTTGAACATGTGTTGTTCTTGGCGCAAAGACATTGTTGGTCGACACGTTGTTCGCCAAGTTTTCCAACCAGACAAATTGCGCCTGTATTTAGATTGTTCATTTCATCGCGAATGCCTTGATAAGCGCCCAGGCGATCGCGTAGGGCCCCTTGAACTCCGCCCATGCCTGCGAATTGGCTGGCACCGTTTAGCGCTTGAATGAGTCGATCTCGAAGACTAGCGTAAACGGCAGCATTTTCTTCAGCTTTTTTCTTGGCTTTATTAACTTCTGCTTTGGCGGCCATAGCAAAACCAGCGAAGACACCAAAGACAGCTGCTCTCACGAAACCATTTGAAAGAGCTGATTGCAGAAATCCTTTGGCCACACCTTTGTAAGCAAGGATGGCGCCGGCAGCGAGTGAAAGAATCCCCATGGTGCCCATAGGCCCTTGAACTTTTTCAGCTTCTTTGGCCATGGCCTTCGGAAAAACGAAATCAAACGCACCATTAAAGCCGTTATTGAGAAGCTTTTTAATATCAATATTTGTAACAGTGCCAGTACATGCATCAGAGCCTTGTTGTGATGGTACAAGAGCTCGAACACCTTCAATGATGGCCATTACGGCAGCGGCAGTCATCGCCATAAAAAAGATATTCAAGGCAGAAGCTTTTTTGCCCAAGGCATCCGCGGCAGCAAGTTCTTGTTGTTCAGCGTAAGTAGATGCATCGATCTGTTTATCAGCAGTGTCGGGATCAAGTGTTGCGTACATTTCTTGATTACTGGTACTGGCTTTTTTGTATTTGCCGTAGTTCATGACTTCCATGGCGAGATAGGCGACCCCACCAGCAGCAAAGATTTTTCCTGATATTGGTTGGAAACAGGCCATGGCAATCGATGGGCCCATTAGCATGGCCAGGATTGTCATCATTTGAGCAACAGATTGCTTGCCAATTTTTTGTTCGCTCTCTCTATAATCGAGATGAGCGATATTAGGGTCTTTGTCTGAAACGAAAGTTTTGTCACCTTCATCTTGATTTTCTTCTTCCGCGGCGTAAGCAGAGCTAAAGCTGATTGCCCTCGTTTCGATATGGAAGCTAAACAGCGAGAGGATGATGGCAAAAACGGTTAAGCTTTTAAATAATTTCATGTCTAACCTACGGTTAATATATCAATAATATTATTATAGGTGAGTGTGTGACCTACGTGAATTATTAGTAGGGTTTTAGGCTAAGTGTACGTTTTTACGCAGTTTTGAGTGCCATAGATAGCAGGCAAATCAAACGATTTACCTGCACTTTGAGCTTATTCTAGAGTTTGTCGCTGCTGTTCTTGTTCATTAAAAATACGTGGATAGGCTGATTTGAAGTAGCGAACAGTGATGATATTAAAAATATTTTCATCTGGACGGGCACTAATATCACTTTCATTTGATTCAAATTCATTAAGTGCATCGCCCTGACTTAAGGCCATGTCACCAGTAGGAGCAATAGCGCTAGATTCTTCAGGGAATTCGAAATTAAAGTCCATACCCTTGGCCTTACCAGCAGCGGCCGGTGCAGCTTTACTCGATATACTCTCAAGCAAAGTTTCTGGGGTAAGCTTTTTAGGGTCTTCTGCCAATCCGCTTGAGATTCCAGTCGTGCCGATTCCAAGTGAGGCTAGTGTAGAGCCATTCTTTGCCTGGGCAGCTTTTAAGATTGAAGGACCTTCCTTTTGAATATCTTTTAAAATCTGGTCTTCGATTGTTTTTAAGTCTATTGGTTTTTTATTCTTGTTAACGGCGTTAACATCAGCAATTGCTTTGGCTTTTACTCTATCCTTAAGTTTCCTAAGATTAGCCGCGTTTGAGCCCATACTACCAAAAGCGCTGTCAGCTCCGGCAAGGTTGCCGGAAAATAGTGAGTTTGCTCCCGCTTGTAGGCCGCCGGTGGTTTGACCGAAGAATCCCGGAAGTCCAAGGCCTCCAAAATCAACAGCAGATAGATCAACAGAGGAACAGCTATTTGTCTGGCGGCAGGCGCAGTTTTCGTCCACGCGCTGTTCGCCGAGCTTGCCGACTAAGCAGATGGCTCCGCTTGCAGGGTTATTCATTTCA
>PBCC01000074.1 GCA_002716825.1 Halobacteriovorax sp.
AACTGCTGGTGTTGATCCGCGCGATATTATTTTTGATCCGAACATTTTAACTGTCGCCACCGGTATGGAAGAGCACGATAATTACGCCGTCGATTTTATCGAAGCCGTGCGCGAGATAAAAAAGCAATGCCCGGGAGTTTTAACTTCGGGTGGCGTCTCTAATATTTCATTTAGCTTTCTCGGTAACAATCCTGTGCGCGAAGCCATGCATTCATCATTTCTCTATCACGCCGTTAATGCTGGTCTTGATATGGGTATCGTTAACGCCGGCATGCTTTCAGTTTACGATGATATTGAACCAACGCTTAAAGAACATGTTGAAGATGTGCTGCTCAATCGTCGTCCCGATGCCACTGAGCGTTTGATCAATTTGGCCGAGACGGTTAAGTCTTCGGGCAATAAAAAAGAGAAGTCGGGCAAAGACTGGCGAAAAGGTGATCTCGGCGAGCGTATTACTCACTCCCTAGTTCACGGCATCCTTGATCATATTGAAGACGATACAGAGGAAGCCAGGGCCAAGCTTGGTCGTCCACTCGATGTGATCGAAGGACCACTCATGGACGGCATGAAAGTCGTCGGAACGCTTTTTGGCGAAGGTAAGATGTTCCTTCCGCAAGTTGTAAAATCAGCTCGCGTGATGAAAAAAGCCGTCGCCTATCTCGAGCCTTTCATGGACGCGGAAAAAGCTGAAACCGGCGCCTCCACTTCCCAGGGAACGTTCCTCATCGCCACCGTTAAAGGCGATGTTCACGATATCGGAAAAAATATTGTCTCTGTTGTTCTGGCTTGTAATGGTTACCGCGTGGTCGATCTGGGCGTGATGGTTTCATGTGATCAAATCCTTAAGCGGGCACTTGAAGAAGGTGCCGACATCATCGGTATGTCCGGACTTATTACTCCATCTCTTGATGAGATGATCAATAACGCACGCGAAATGAAGCGCCTGGGACTTAAGACGCCACTACTGATCGGTGGTGCCACCACTTCTAAAGCACACACTGCGATTAAGATCGCCCCTGAATACGATTCACCCGTAGTTCAAGTGGGTGACGCGTCTTTAGTGGTTGAGGTTTGCCAAAATCTTATCAACCCACAAAAGCGTGAAGCCTACGCCTTAAAGCTGCAAGATGATCACGCTCGTATGCGAAAGATGTTCGCTGAAAATAATTCTAAGCAAAGTGATTACACAAAGCTCGAGCAAGCCAGATCACTCAATGAGCAGTTTGATTGGAACTCGATTAAACTGCATAAACCAGAGTTTTCTGGCGTTCATGATCTAGGGGAATTCCCGGTTCGCCAAATTCTCCCCTATATTGATTGGTCACCATTTTTTTGGACCTGGGGACTTAAAGGCACATGGCCTAAGATCAAGGACAATGAGAAGTACGGTGATCAAGCGCAAAAACTTTACGATGAAGCGCAAAAGCTTCTCGCTCTTATCATGCAAGAGAAAGTCTTTCGCCCTCGCGCCGTGGTAGGACTATGGCCGGCTAAAAATGCTGGCGATGATGTCATTCTCTTCACCGACGATTCTAGAAAAACAGAACTCGAACGCTTTCACTTTCTGCGCCAACAAAAAGAAGGAAGTAAGCATCAATGCCTGGCTGACTTTGTCGCACCTGAAAATGATTATATGGGTTGCTTCGCTGTGACTGCCGGTCAAGAGGTTGATGACTTTGCTAAAACCTATGAAGCCAAAGGTGATGATTATAACGCCATTATGGTTAAGGCCTTAGGCGATCGTATCGCCGAGGCTCTGGCCGAGCTGGTTCACAAGCGCGTACGCGATGCTTGGGGCTTTGGGCGCGAAGAAAACTTATCTCATGAAGACCTGATTAAAGAAAAATATCGTGGTGTCAGACCTGCTCCGGGTTATCCCGCCTGTCCCGATCACACTGAAAAGCGCACCATTTGGAAGCTACTTGAAGCGGATAAAAAGATTCAGGCCACTCTCACTGAGAATATGGCCATGAATCCACCTTGCTCTGTTTCTGGTTATTATTTTCAATACCCAGGAGCCAAATATTTTAATCTTGGAAAGATTTGCGACGATCAAGTCGAAGATTATGCCAAAAGAAAAGATATGAGCATTGAAGACGTTAAGCGCTGGTTAGCACCGAATCTTTTAGGCTAGCCCTATAGGTTTCATTAATCATTGTAATCATCGATTCCCCCCAGATATTGTATCTGGGGTTTTCTCCTACTTTTATTCTGGCGCGAAAGATACCACGACTGGCATGAGCATAATTTAATTTTACTAAATGAGTGATGACACTAGATAGCAGACCGCGGTCTAAGCCTGTTTGGAAATGCAGCTCTTGAAGTGTCATCGTCTTATCTTGTAATGCTTTAAGCACTACCCATTCCGAATATAATAATTCATTCATACTTAAGCCTGGGCCAGGCGGTTACTCGCCAAATTAACTGAGCGTTGCCACTCAAGCTTTTGCATCATCATTTGTTGCAGGCCACTCAGATGTTCGAGCGAAAGCTCATTTAGACATTCACGAGCAAGCTTTTCCAAGCAGGCACTTTCATTAACAACGATCTGATTGAAAATTTCCCACTCATCAAGACGCATTTTTGAACCATTGAGAATTCTGAAAACTCTGGTTTGCTGAATGCCCGTTTCTTTAGCAATCTCGCGTAAGCACGGTTGTGATCTAAGCTCCATGTACTGACGTAACGTTCTTTCTTGTAATGTCATAGATGCCTCCTTGTAGGTGACTTATCTAAAGCAGGCCCAGGGCCAGAGCTGGTCCGACATAAGTTATTGATCGCAAGTAATAACCGAGTGTCGAAGTCCAAAATAAACTAGGAATACGAAGTCCCTTTTAGACTTAAGTTTGAGTTATCAAGCTAAGCACTTATAATTACAGCATGATCAAAGACAGCATCCTTCGCATCGCATCATCAAATATCCGCTTCGCCAATCCGGCCGATGGGATGAATGATTGGCATAATCGCCGCAGTCTTTGGCAGAGTCTGATTGAAGGCTTTTCACCCGCTATTTTAGGAACACAAGAGGGGCGTAAACCCCAGCTCGATGAAGTGACCGAGCTTCTCCCTAAACTCGTGCGAGCGACCGATCATCGCGAGTGGATTGATGAGCGCATGTATCCGTGTCTGTTCATTGATCCAAAATTATTTTCATTAAATTCTAGTGGCGATGCATGGCTTTCTGAAACGCCAGAAATTTCCGGCAGTAAAGATTTCGAATCGGCCTTTCCAAGACTTTGCACTTGGGCCAATCTCACTCACCTTGATTCGAATAAAAAGCTCTTCGTGGTTAATACCCATCTCGATCACGTAAAAGATGAAACTCGCAGCCAACAGATCGATGTGTTAATCGATACCATTGAAAAAGAAAATACTGAGCACTCACCCATCATTTTAATGGGTGATTTCAATGAAGATGCCTTTGGTAACGTCAGAAAAAAGATTAATACTCGACTAGAAAGTCTGCTGGATAGCTGGCAGAGTTTTAGTCACGCCGAAGAGTCTAGTCACCATAAGTTTTGCGGTCATAACGAAAATGGCGCGCGTATCGACTGGATACTCACAGACAAATCTCTAGAGCCAGTCTCTATCATGCTGGATAAATCGCACCAAGAAGAAGTGTGGCCGTCAGATCATTTTATTGTGAAGGCCGAGTTTAAACTCTAGCGACTGGTTCACCAAGTTGTAGATAAGTCTCGATTCCCTTCGCTGTGTACTCAAGCATATCGGGCTCAGGTGTCCAGCGACCTTTTTCACCAAGCACGATCACGGTTGATCCACCAAAAAGAAAATATCCCTTCTCATCACCGCGCTTAAATTCTTCCAGTGAACCGCTTTGAACAATTTTTCCAACGCATAGGGCACCCACTTCGATATAAGCGAGCTTACCAAAATTCTCAGTCTCAACGATGGTCACTTGTCTTTCGTTGGTGGCAAAAATATCACCAAACTCTTTAAGCGCAACCGGATTCACCGAATGAAGTTTTCCGTGGACGCGGTAATAGTCTAAAACTTTGCCGTTATCAGGGTAGTGAAAACGGTGATAATCGACCGGACAAAGTCTGGCCAAAAGAAGTGGTCCTTCATTGAACGTATCATTCCAGCGTGCGCGATTTAAAAGCGCTTTAGCACTTAAGTGGCGCCCCTTAACTGGAACAGTTTGTTCATCCGTCATGCTTTCATAAGCGAAATATCTCGCCTCGCTAAAGGCCGGCATAATCTTAGGCTCATTCACAAAGGTGCGCTTGCCCGGAACAAAGGTGCGAATAAAAAATTCATTAAAGCTAGCATAGGGATCGTTTTTTGAGCGACCTGGTGCTGGTTCAAAGTCGGCCAAGTCGATGCCGAACTCTTGAATGAACGGTTCAATCTTAGCCTTGGAAATGGCCCAATTTTGGTAGGCGCCATAGATCTTGGAGATGAACGCTTTAACCAAAAAAGTCAGTAAAAACTGGCCTGTTGGGGTTTGATAAAGCCAGCGTACTTGAGCGTCGCCGTAAACTTTTTCAGTCTCGATCTTCTGAGTATGGCGGTTAAAAAACTTAATATCCAAGACCTGACTCCAGTTCAACGCAAATTTGACGCGAGGTTTACTTGAAATTCGAAAAGTGCCCTATTATACCTATTATGTGGTCTTAATCACAATCCAAACATTAAACGGAGTTACCAGCCTTGAAAGCAGCCCTATTAGCCGTTTTAACTTTATCCTGTTGGATCACTCACGCGCAGCAAACAGGCCCTCAAATAGCCAAACAAGCCTCGGCCTTGCTGGAGGCCGAAAGAAATACCATCTCCGTTTTCAAAAATAGCGTCGATTCAGTCGTGAACGTCTCCAATCTTCAAATCGCTAGGCGTGGTTTTTTTGATATGGACCCGACCGAAGTTCCGGCCGGAGCAGGCAGCGGATTTGTGTGGGACGATCAAGGACATATCGTGACCAACTATCACGTGATTCAAGGCGGCGATCGTTTCGTAATTAATTACCATAATGATTCCAAACAATACGAAGCCACGGTTGTCGGTGCTGAACCAAGAAAAGATATTGATGTATTAAAAGTTCAAAATCCTCCAAGTGGTAAACGCTCACTTCCAATTGGTTCCTCCAATCTTCTACAAGTGGGACAAAAAGCCTTGGCCATTGGAAATCCTTTTGGACTCGACCACACCCTAACCGACGGAATTATTTCTGCGCTTGAGCGAAAAATTCAAGGTATTGGCGGGGTTAAAATTCACGGCATGATTCAAACTGATTGTTCGATCAATCCAGGAAATTCCGGTGGGCCACTACTTGACTCCAGTGGCAAGTTGGTTGGAATGAATACCATGATCTATTCGGCTTCGGGTTCAAGTGCCGGAGTTGGTTTTGCCGTACCAGTTGATACAATTAAACGTATCGTTCCCGATCTCATTCGCTTTGGAAAGGTTAACCGTCCAGGTCTTGGCATCGCCCTATTAGAAGACGTCTACAAGGGCTATTTCGATGTGAAAAAAGGTTTGGTCATCAAGTACGTTGATCCAAAATCACCTGCCGGAAAGCTAGGACTTAAGGGCATGACCCGTGATCCGCGCGGGCGTTATTATTTGGGCGATATTCTACTTAAGCTCGATGGCAAAGAAGTGAATACCTATGATGATATTTATAATCTGTTAGAAAATTATAAAATCGGGCAGGAAGTCACAATTACTTACCTGCGCGAGAAAAAAAATATTCAAACAAAGATCACACTGACTCAGATTTAATTCATGTTCGGGTCCATCGCGTCCCGAACACCTTCACCTACAAGATTAAGAAGCGTGAGCGTAAAGAAAATCGCCAAGGACGGATAGACCGCCAACCACCAAGCGATGGTAAAGTTTTTCTGGGCCTGCGCTAGAAGCTCGCCCCAACTTGGCGTGGGAACTTCCAGACCAAAGCCTAGGTAGTCGAGACTAGCAAGAGATACAATATTTCCAGCAATCACAAATGGGGTAAATGTAATCAGCGGACTCAGTGAGTTTGGCAAAATATGGCGAACAATGATTCGACTGGTACTCGCACCCATCGACCTTGCCGCTTCGACGAACTCGCGTTTTCTATTTTTTAAGAATTCACCGCGCACATAATAGCTAATGGTAATCCAACCAAAGATCGAACTGATAATGACCAGCATGGTAAGGTTTGGAGTAAACAGTGATATCAAAATGATCAGCAAGAAAAATTGTGGAACAGTGCTAAAGACCTCGACCAGGCGCTGACCAATGAAGTCGGTTCGCCCGCCAAAATAGCCCATGACTCCACCAAAAAAAGTTCCAAGCAAAAAGCACAAGGCCCAAACTAAAACGGCGTACAAAATACTGTATTTAAAGCCATAGAGAATACGAGCAAAGACATCGCGTCCACGATCATCTGTTCCCATGGGGTTAACAGCACTTGGTGCCGCAGGATAATAGGCCACCTCTTTATTACTTTCAAACGGATCCCATTTGAATAGAGGCCATACTACCCAATCCGTTTTCACTTTACGCCATTCAATCACTAATGAATCTGTAATACCGATATCACGGGGATGATAGTCGACAATAACAGGAAAAAGAACCTGGTCATTGATCGACGCAACTAACGGCTTGCTATTGGAGATCACTGGCGCAATAAACGTCATCGTGATCATAGCAATGAGTAAAATGCCTGAATAGACTGAAAGCTTTCTTGCTTTAAAGCGCTTCCATCTTTTTAACGTTAGATCGTTTTTTATATATTTTTCAATCATGAGAAGTCGATCCTTGGATCTACAAACACGTAGGCGAGATCAGAAATTAAATTTCCAAGTAGCATCAAAAGAGACTGCACAGTAACGAGTCCCATAATCACATTGTAGTCGCGATCAAGAACCGACTTATAACCAAGCAGCCCCATGCCATCCAAATTGAAAATTGTTTCAATCAAAAGTGAGCCTGCAAAGAAGACTGATAAGAAGCCACCAAGTCCTGTCACAATTGGAATCAAGGCATTTCGAAGCGCATGCTTCATGGTAACCTGAGTTTCAGAAAGCCCTTTCGCTCTTGCGGTTCTGATATAGTCTTTCTTAATTTCATCAAGCAGCGAATTTTTCATAAGCATGGTCAAAATTGTGAATGATCCAATCATGTAACAAATCAGTGGCAAAATAAAATGATGGACGCGATCAACAAGCTTGCCCCAAGTATCTAGGTCGTAATAAGCGTCTGAGTAAAGATCACCGATGGGAAACCAAGAAAAATAGCGACCACCAGCAAAGAAGACGATCAACAAAATCCCGAGCATAAAGCCTGGAATGGCATACATAGCAAAAAGCGAAACACTGCTAAACAAGTCGAACTTGGTGCCGTGCTTAACGGCCTTTAGAACCCCCAAAGGAATACAAACAAGATAAGACAAGAACAGCGACACAATCCCAAACTGCAAGGAGACAGGGAACTTGCTAATGACCACATCAATCACCGGTTCTTCGTAAGTGAAGCTTTCACCAAAATCGAGCACGGCAAGGTTTTTCAGCCAAATCCAGTAGCGAACATGAATTGGTTTATCAAAGCCGTATTGTTTTCTAAGCGCCTCAACCACCTCTTCAGAGACGGCACCAGATTCATTATTGGAAGCACCAGCCGCACCGGCACCGCCCATGCCACCAAAACGCATCTGTTGAATCTTTTGTTCAATCGGCGAGCCCGGGGCAAGGTTGATAATACCAAAAACAATTACGGTCACCCCAAACAGGGTTGGGATCATGACCAGTATACGACGTATTAAGTACTGAAACACGTATTAGCCTCTCTTAAGGTTCAAGCCACCAGTGACTAGCACCAATCGTATAGTTATAAGTGTCTTTTTCCATCTTCACACGCTTATTGTGAGCATACAGAGCGTACTTACGATTAAAGAAATAAATATAAGCATGATCATCTGAGATTATTTTGTGCACTTGCTTGAGCATTTGAGCGCGTTTATTACGATCCATCGTCGCTCTTGATTCATCGATCAGTTTATCGACTTTAGGATTTGAATACTGCACGAAATTTGACCCTTCGTTAGCGATTGAAGAAGAATGCCAAACTTGTTTTGGATCCCAATCCACTTGACCACCAGTCCAGGCTAAACGAACGGCGTCGAACTTTCTTTCATTAAGAAGCTTAATAAAGGTATTCCACTCAACGTATTTGACATTGATATCTACACCAGCTTTTTTCGCGTCTTCCTGGAAGATCGTGAGATATTTAATAAAATCTTGAAGTGGCTCTAGGATTGTAAAAGACAATTTAACGCCATTCTTTTCTAGGATTCCATCGCCATCTTTATCGGCCCAACCATCTTCTCTAAGAAGGGCTAGCGCCGCCTTAGGATCGTACTCCACTGGCTTTACATCTGTATTATTATAAAAGCTTTGACGATAGACAGGACCGTTGGCCGAAAGTGATAGGTCAAACTGAAATTTCTCATTCATGAGTGGCTTATTAACTAGCATTGCTAGAGCTTTTCTGGTTTTCACACTAGAGAAAATTGGACTTGTGAGGTTAAAGCCAATAAAGCTGTAACCAGATGGAGCTTTGTTTTCGACCTTTTTCTTAATCAAATCTTTGCCCCACTTGCCGCCTTTAGCACGAAGAACAAATTTTTCAGGCGATAGACCAACGAAATCGAGATCACCTTTTTCAAAGCGTTGAAGCTCGACTTCTGGCTCTTTTAAAAAACGAAACAGAATGCGTTCATAATTATGTTCACCTTTTTTAGTTTTAAGCTTCCACCCGTACCAATTGGGATTGCGCTTAAGCATAATTTGGCGACCACGTTTAAACTCATCAAGAATATAAGGGCCACTGCCTACGATTGTTTTATTCAGCTTTTTTTCTGCCTTCTTGCTTGTATCGGCATAGACATGCTTTGGAACGATCGATAAACCGGCAGCTTGATCAAAGTTGGCAAAGTAAACTTCTTTGGCTTTAAAACGTACATTGTACTGATCAATAACTTCAACTGATTCAAAGTTTTCAAAGTATGAGCGTCTGTGCGCCGTCTTGTATTTATTCTCTTTATCCATAATGGCGTCAAAGGTAAATTTCACATCTTCGGCGGTTAAAGGTTTGCCATCGTGAAATGTGACACCTTCTCTGATTTTAAAATCGAAAGTCATACCGTCTTTACTAATAGACCATTTTTCAGCAACGCTTTCTTCCCATTCATAGGTATCTGGGTTTCGCTCTAAAAGTGCCGACATGGTGTAATTTTCAATCTCTGAGGCTGAAGCGTCTTGTGAGGAAAGAGGATTAAGTGTTGGTGGCTCGGCACCAAGGTTATTGAGGAAGGTTCCCCCAACAACGGGTGCTGCAAAAGTTGGCAGCGATAGACTTAGAAAAACCAGGGTTAATAAACCTTTAAACATATTCATCCTCTTAAAGTGAGTGAGTTATTTTTTGTAATAGAGTCTTGGATCGAGAGACCAGCGATCAGTTCGAAAATTTTCCTCGGCAATATTATATTGTTCTAATTTGTAATTAATTTCATCAACACGTTGTTCAAGATCTTTGTAATTTCTAAGTGAAACAAGACGATCTTCTTCGATCAGAGCGAGGTTTTCGCGCCACTCAGCTTCAAGTTTGTCTCTTAGGACCTGATAGCGACTATTAGTAGCTTCAACTTTTTCAATATGACTATCGAGTTGTTTTTTCGTTCTGGTCATTTTGCCATTGAGGGCCATTTTTTTCTTAAGTAAGATATCGACAAGCTCGCGACCCATTTTAAGATTATTCACTAAGTCTGGTGAATAAAATTTGATATAGGCACCTACAGCAATATTTAAAGTTCGATCGCAATAGGCATACTCTGGAACTTTGACTAAAATATAATCGCTCGATTTTCCTACGATATAGCCTTTACAGCGAATTTTATCGTTTCTCTCATCCCAAAAATCGACACGATCTCTTTTATTAAGATACTTAGCGTTTTCAAAATCGAGTTTAAATCTCAATAGAGACGCACTCTTGTTAATTTTTGAAATACGACCTGCGAAGTCGCCAAGCTCGTTGAGTTTAGGCGTAGTGATTTCAACCTTCGCGCTCACAGGCACGGACCAACTAAATAGAGTGAGAAGAATGACCAATATTCGCATGCTTCCATAATCTCATGACATGGCATTTTGTGAAACACTTAGGCGAATTTTCCAAAGATTGATTTTTTTATTCAGGTTTTTTGAGAATAATACTGGCCGTAAACTCTCCAGTATGAAGAGGCTCTTCGTATTTTAAGATCTTCATTCCCTTAAACATGCTCAAAAGTTCACTCGGTCTAAGTAAATACTCTTGATCATAGCGCTCACTGCCCTTCACTGTTTTTTGAAGATCAGTATGCGACTCGTAGATTAGAATTCCGCCAGGCTTAAGCCACGAGAGCATGCGCTCATGCAGGGCCCTATCAACATAGTAAAAACAAATGATGGCATCAAAGGCACCGTCTTGAATCTTGTATTTATTCATTGAGGCAACCACAGTATTAATTCTGACACCATATTCATCAGCTAGCATTTTCGCTTTTTTAACTGCAACAGAACTAATGTCGATGCCTGTGACTTTATAACCTTTACGGGCCAAGAAAACGGCATTTCTGCCCTCGCCCATTCCCATATCCAAAACTTTGGACTCGCTAGGGATAAAGTCATAATTTTGCGCCAAGAATTTAGCTGGTTTTTTACCGAAGACATATTTGGTATCGCTGTACTTAGAATCCCAAAAGACTTTGCCGTCTTTGTTTGTGGTCGACTCAGCTTCGCGAATACCTGACAGTGCTTCATAGCGTTTGGCATTAATCGCCGAGCGCTGATTTGCGTACGCTGAAGTTATAAAAATAAATAGAACTAAGATTGGCTTAAAGCTGGCCAGCATCTTCCTCTCCAACGATTTGAATTTCTTCTCGTTTAGCAGAGATACCCAATTCGGCGTCAATTAACAACATCAGCATGTCGTAATTCTCTTCCATTTCATGAATCATTGATTCCAGCTTATCGGTAACTGTGGCAGGCATATCTTCAGTTATCATGAGATACCATCGCATTTCATCGACGACGCGGTGAAACTGATCAAGACCAATAATGACATCTTCGCTGCATTTTTTTAGATCGGAGAGCGCAGTACCATCGTAGCGGGTTTTAAATACGGCGGGAAAATGCTCTCTGGTTCTCTTTTGCGCAAATACTCCAACATACTCGCGCTCACGCTCTTTAATGCGTTCAAACAAACCTTTAGCATCGAGCTTTAAGATCATAAGTACGCGTAGCGATTCGATATCTAATTTACTTTTCATGAGAATTTACCTTAAGCCGTTGGCAACTTGGCCCGTTTTCCACCAGGCCATGACTTAGTATCAAATTCTTCAGTCAATACGGCCAGAGCAAGGTGTCGTGCCAAGTGCTCAATTGGAATGGGCAAGCGAAGATGGTCGTAACCATCAACTCGCTTCACCTGCGCCAGATCATCTGCTTCTGCGAAAGTACTGGCTTCAAAAAGGCGAAACTTTCTCGTTTTAAGAGCAAAGTCTAGGTACTGACGACGAAACACCAAGTGCTTTGATTGGCTCGCCATATCGGGAATAATCGAAAGAATAAATTGTTTATTGGGAGAGGCAAGCGCCGTGAGATCTTTAGCTGACACTGGAACGAGCTTAACCCCATAAACAGCTAAGCGTGAAGCTAGATGAATATAGCTTCTTGGAAGCTTGTCACTGTAATTGAGAAAAAAGATATGGCTTTGTGGCTCTTTCATACCGATGTATCGGCACAACCAGAAGCAAAGATAAGATCAGCCAGTCACTAGGTAAATTTTGCCGATCTCACGGCAGAGACCATAGCTAGAGATAAACCGATAAGAAGTGAGAGAACAAAGCTACTTCCAGGTCCTGGTCCGTCACTGTCATCAGAACTAAGAAGCGCAACTGAACCACAAGCTGCAAAAGTTTTATTACCTGAGTCTTTTGCTAGTGGTGAGACATATCCGATTTGCTGGCGATAAAGGTTTTCATCAACGGCGGCGTTTGAGCCTTGAGCATCGTCATAAGTTAAGGCAGAAACACCGCTGAGGTTGGCGCCCATGATGCTATATTGCTGAGAATGGTCCAGGCCAAAAGTATGACCGAGCTCGTGAAGAATGGTTTTTTTGAGCATATTTTGAGAATTGGTTCTAAGCGCATTATTTCCTCCATTTAAAATAATCACGACTTTTGAAAAATAAGTGCCCGAACTATAGCGGACGGTAACTGCTAACGTTGTCGAGGGATCATAGCCAGTTTCAGCGGCGAAGTTATCTGACCAGCGAATATGATTTCCACTGCCGCCACCTAAAACGTATCCCGGTCTAAGTGACCAAATCTCTCTACCAACTGTATTTTCCCATTCCTGCTGCGCCTGCTGAGTTAATTGCGAAAGCTGATCACCCTCACTGGCAGAGCTGGCATAGACACTTAAGTCGATGGGCAGCGATCCCCAGTAGTAACCTTGCTTAAAATCTTCCGTGAACGCCCAAGCAAATCCTATGCTCGGCTTGATTAACGTGAAGACGCAGCAGATAAATAGGAAAAAAGATTTAGGCACGCGACATCCTTGTCTAGCCGTTTCACCGCACCATCCTAGCGCCGTGATCTCTTAATTAATTAACTTCGCAGTCGATTCATACGACAAACAAAGCCATCATTAAGTCCTACATCGTAACGTTGCCCGATCTCGAATTGGTGAGGCCCACCTTTAACTACAGAAATTGAACGTCGCTGAGAATCCTTCTCGGCATTGTCTTCATCCTGTTCGTTAACAATGGTGAATTCCACCTGAACTTTAGCGAGGGCGAAAGAAAGAGGGGCTTGAGAATCAGTTATGGAGAAGACTTGGCCTACAAAATTATCTTCACACCGCGTGGCCAAATTCATTGTCGCCCAAGCTTCACTTGTCCCGAAGGATGTCGTGATGATCGTTCCCGCGATCACTAAGCTTTTGATGACAAATCCCTTCTTCATCTCAAACCCCTACTTTATTTGATAATCATCCTTGATCATTCCGGTTCCATCCATGGATCCGTCTTACGTATATACAATGCACGCTTGATGCCAACTTTTTGAACGTATAAAGCACGATTTAGACGGCTTTTCGGTGCCCCGATGACTCTGTAGGGGCAAGCTGTCCCCGACCAAAAGGCCCTGATCAACAACAATATTTTTTTGATTAGATCAATTTCAATCCCTTGGCCTAGGGACGAAGTGGCACCCATTTGAAAAACAAAGAAATCTCATTTGTGTCAAAACATCGCTTCGCAATGAATCACGAATTTATAATGCTCGTAAATCAGCCTTACATCTGGCTGACAGGCCTTGCAAAAGGCTTACAAACCCTTTCAAAACGGATTGTTAGCTAGTTAAAAAAAGCTGATTTCGTCGACTCTCTGACATCGTCTTCAAAATTTTGACTGACTAAAAAATGTCGCCAACAAATGATTTAATTTAACTCAACTATTCCAGTAGAATTGCTTCAATTATATTTATATCCAAGGTCATAGTTATTATGAGTAAGAATTCCATCGGACTTCGTTTATCAAGATTTGTTGTCGATAAACCAAAGCATGCACTCGCCATTTTTATCTTCATCGTCGCCGTGCTCACCCCTGGCGCCTTATTGATTAAATCCACTTACACACCAAGAATGTGGTTTGCCAGTGATCATAAACAAATCACAGCCCTCAACGACTTTGAGCGAAAGTTTGGCAACGATCAAAAAACAATTATTGGTCTGCATAACCCTAACGGCATCTTCAACAACCAAACCCTAAATCTTATTCACGATCTGACCCACGATATGTGGCAAGTGAGCGAAGTGATTAGAGTCGAGTCCCTGGCCAATCACTCCGACATAACTGCCGATGGTGATGATGTTTTAATCGCCCCCTTTATTGGTGATAGCAAAAGAGATTTTTCACCAGCAGAGCTAGCTGAAATTAAGGCCAGGGCTTTGGCCGATGATATTATTCCCGATTATTATATTTCCCACGACGCAACCTACGCCCTGATCTTTGGTCACCTCAAGCCAGCCTTTGAAAAAGACCCTGACTATAATGCCATTGTGACCGGCACCGAAGATCTGATTAAAAAGTATGAAGGCAGTGTTCCTGGCGTGGAGCTCTATCTACTTGGGGACTCAACCGCCAACGAAGCTTTCAGAGAAGTGGCCAGAGACGACAACCTTCGAATCATGCCCTTCATGTTTGGAACCATTATTCTTATCTTGGCGTGGCTCTTTAGAAATACTCTTGCAGTCGTGATGCCTCTGCTTCTTTGTTATAGCGCCATCGGTGTTACCTACGGTCTTATGGGCTGGATTGGTCTGGTCTACAACCCGATGCTTGCCGCCATACCGGGAATCTTATTGGCCATTAGTATTGCCGATGCTGTGCACATATTAATGTCCTTCTATCATTTTTTGAGTGAGGACAACGCTCCCAAAGAAGCACTTGTTAAAGCTCTTCACAAAAACTTTAAGCCAACACTGATGACCAGTATCACGACTTCGGTTAGCTTCATGACGATTGCCTGGACCGAGATTATTCCGGTTAGAGATCTAGGCTTCATGTCTTCATTTGGCACCATGATGTCGTGGCTTTTCACTTATATTTTTGTCGGCAGCACACTTTCTTTATTTCATCACCGCTTTAAAGACGTCAGTTCAAAAAATATTTCAGCCTTGGTTGCCTCTAACAAGAAAGTGAAAGTTTTCTCCCAGGCAAAAGCTTGGACGAACTTTGTCGTTCGTCATGCCACTAAAATCATTATTATCAGTGCAATTCTAAGTAGTACGGCCCTCTATTTATCGACAAAGAATGTGGTCAACTCAGATCCGCTTAAGTATTTCACAACTGATGTGCCTCTTCGCGCTGCTTATGACTTTTCTTCCAAGAAGCTTAATGGTCTTCGCGGTGTAGAACTTGTCGTCGATTCCGGTTCCCCCGAAGGAGTAAAAGATCCGACATTTTTGAAAAACCTCAAAAGTTTCGAGAAGTGGCTCATGAGTGTACCTGAGATTACGCATACCAAATCGATTACTCAGATTATCTCCAAGCTCAATAGAATTCTTCACAGCAATGATCCTGACTTTGAGATTATTCCCGATACTCAAGAAGAAGTGGCCGGTCTACTTTTCCTTTATCAAATGGGTCTTCCCCAAGGAATGGATCTCAATAACCAAATCACGCTTACCAATCAAGAGCTGCGATTTAGAATCTTGTGGAAGATTGAAACGTCGACAGAAAGCACACAGATGCTCAATACCATTTTGGCCAAAGCACCAGAGTTTAATCTCAATGTGCGCGCTGGAGGAAATCTTCCGATCTATACGGCCGTAAACTCGCTTATTGTTGAAAGCTTCTTCTGGTCATTAGTTGGCGCGCTGTTATTTGTCAGTCTTCTCATTTTGGTCATCTTTAAAGATCCTCTGATCGCCACTATTGCCATGCTCCCCAACGTTCTTCCCATGGTTTTTGGAGGAGCGCTCATGGTCTTAATGGGTGTGTACGTCGATATTGGAACCAGTATGGTGATCGTCGTGTGCCTCGGTATTGCCGTCGATGACACCATTCACTTTATTGCCAATTATAAACTCTACCGCGAACAAGGAATGGAGATTCCCGATGCGATTGAGAAAACATTTTCCATCACGGGCAAAGCCTTAGTTGTGACAACAGTATTGCTTGTGACTGGATTTGGCAGTTTCGTCTTTGCCGAGTTTGTGCCCAATAGAACCTTTGGAATCTTATGTGCTCAGATCCTAGTCTTTGCCCTAGTCATTGACCTGACTCTATTACCAGCGCTTCTGATTAAGTTCAGAGGTAGAAAAAAGGCATAACCTGCCCACTGCCCCCACCAACCCGGCGTTAGCGTTAAAATAAAAGAAAACGCCGGGAGCTTACTTTGAATCTCACTAGAAAAATCATCGTTTCACTATTTCTCATTTTTATCACGCTGTTTAAGGCTCAG
>PBCC01000075.1 GCA_002716825.1 Halobacteriovorax sp.
TCCACGCCTGCGCCGTGGAAGCAGCTCAAAGAGTTGATCGACACCCGTGATTTGGCGTCAATCAATGCCTTTTTGGAGCAATTACAACTGACCGATACGGCCAGAGCAATCTCTCGTCTTCCCCATTACAATCAAATCCAGCTTATCAATCTTCTCTCGCCTGAAGACGCTGCCGATATTCTTGAAGAAGTTACCGACGAACAAGCCGCCGATATTCTGGAAGAACTCTCTCCAGAAAAAGCTGCGGCCATTGTTGATGAGCTTTTCTCCGATCACCAGGCCGATATTCTCACCCTTCTCGATGCTGAAGATGCCGACGCCATTCTTCGTCAGTTCGATAGCGAAGATGCGGAAGAACTCAGAACCATGATGAGCTATCCGGATAATGTGGCCGGTGGTTTGATGATCACCGAGTTTCTAAGTTATCCAGGCTCCTATACTGTCCAGCAAGTTCTCAACGATTTGGCTAAAAATCGTGAGGAATACGCTCACTATGAAGTTCACTACGTCTATGTAACAAAATCCAATGACAAACTCATCGGAGTGCTTAGACTTCGCGATATTTTTTTAGCGCCCAGAAAAAGAAGACTGCACGAACTCATGGTTGCAAGACCAAGCTCTTGTAAATTAACGGCACCACTTTATAGACTAGATCAATTCTTTGATCACAATTCTTTTTCCGGAATTCCAGTCGTTGATGAAAACGGAATCCTCGAAGGCGTGGTTCAAAGAGAAGATGTTAAAGAGGCGATTGCTAAAAATGCAGAATCTGCATACCTTAAGGCCAGTGGTATCGTCGGCGGTGAAGAATTACGTCACTTACCGGTTTGGGTGAGATCAGGTCGACGTCTGTCTTGGCTATCAATAAATATTTTACTCAACCTGGTCGCCGCTAGCGCCATTGCCATGAACCAAGATGTGATCGAGCAAATCACAGTCTTGGCCGTCTTTCTCCCCATGATCTCTGATCTCTCGGGATGTTCGGGAAATCAGGCCGTGGCCGTATCGATTCGTGAGCTCGCGCTGGATCTGATTCGCGAAGGTGAATACATCCACGTCTTTTTAAAAGAGCTGTCTGTTGGTCTGATCAACGGGTTTGCCATGGGTTGCTTATTGGCCCTGGTCGCCTTTATTTGGAAAGGTGACCCTATTTTAGGCATAGTCGTGGGCATGGGACTTGGAATCAATACACTTTTAGCGGTCCTGACCGGAGGACTCATTCCACTAATCTTAAAGCGTTTTAAGGTCGATCCGGCCCTGGCCTCTTCGCCTCTTCTTACGACAATCACCGATATGGTGGGGTTTTTCCTAACTTTAAACCTTGCCCGCGTTGCCCTTTTGTAAGTTTTTCAACTCCCCTTAACAATTTTTCTTGATCTGCTATCCTGCCAACAAATTATACTCAGCAGGAGAATGTTCATGCTTATGCATAAATGCCTAGTTTTAGGCATACTAACCTTGGTTATGTCTGTCGGTTTTACACCAAAGGCACACGCCGATATTGAGCTTGGAAAAGCATTAAAAGAAATTTTCGTCAAAGGTAGCCTGGATGGTGAAAAACTATTCATGGTTCTTGGCATGGAAAAGGCGTCTGAGATCTTTGGTGAAACCATGAAAGACGCTGTTGATATTGAAGAATTAAAAGATTGGAGTGCTGATTCTGCTCGCATGCTACAAAATCAGGCCGGTCGTATTTGGAACTCTGAACACGACGGCGACGCTGTTGATCACCTTGGTCGCGCCACTCGCCTGTCAGTTCAAACGGCAGATGATATCTTTAAGTGGCCATGGCGCTCACTTAAAAAAATCCCCGGCTCGTTTAAAGTTGGTATGAACGATGCTCGTGAAGCACGCGCCAATGCCAGTAATGGAATCACTGGTACAGTAGCTTTTTCAGGTCTTGCCACATGGACGGCCGTTAAAGGTGCTTACTATCTTGTGATTGAAGCGCCAGTCACTTTTGTTGCTGCACTAGCAACCACAACTCTTGCAGTTCCTGCAACCCTAGCTTACGAAGCCATCCGCATCCCACTAGCACTTACGATTGGTGCAACAGGCGCCGTTATTCGCCTAGGTTATATGGCGACTAAGGCAATTGTACTTGGATCATTCGCACTTGGAGCAGTCACATACTCAGCTATTTCAACTGGCGTGGCCATGGCCGCAACAACTGTTGCTGCGGCGGCGGTTGGTGCCTTTAGAGTCACAGCAGCGCTAATTCAAATGCCTTTTAGATTCTTTAAAAAAGGCACAGTCAAAGCACAAACCACCATCAATTACAAAAGAATGGAAGAGTTGGCGGAAGCACTACCCGGTCTTCTTTCAAATGATATCTTAGCAAAACTTGGTGTAGATACAGACTTGAGTGTTGGTGAAACAAGAATCGAAGACTACAAAGCTGTTATCACTTACAAATCTAAACTTGATGGCGACAAAGATGCGCTGATTATTAAAGTCGGGATCACTTTCGACTCAGATAAAGATAATCAGTTCTTAAACATCGAAGCTTTCATGAGAAATGGTCACTTCAAAGCACTTAAAAAAGCGACAGACCTTTCCAGCAGAAAGCTGAAGAAAGTCATCGAGAACAATCTTGAAAATCTATTAGGCCAAGCGCTATTGATTTTCCAAGGTGATGACAAAGAAGAAAAATCAACTGAACTGGCCTTGGCCATATAATAATTGAGGACGATATGAATACACTCATTAAAAAACAGACGTTATTCTCGCTCCTTTTGGGAATGCTCTTAACAACGCTAGCACCGATGGCCTTGGCCCAAGACAGTGACTCCGACGTAACATCGAAAGGTTCACGTTTTGGAAACACAATTCGTGAGATCTTCATGCAAGGAAGTATCGACGGCAACAGTATGTTTATGGTGCTGGGTTTTGAAGATGCTGCCGAAATTGCAGGTGACGCCGCAAGAAATGCCATTGATATTGAAAACCTCCGTGATATCCGTCGCGACGTCCAAGAAGCTGGCTCTGATGTGGTTCAGGGTCTTTGGAATAGTGATCACGACGGCGACATGGTGGACGCAGTTAGAGCAGGTGCAAGATTTTCATCTTCACAGGCAAAGAAAATTCTCGCCAATCCACTTAAGTCACTTAAAAAGATTCCTGGCGCCTATAAAACACAATTCCAACACGCCCGTGAAGCCTATTACGAAACAGATAATCAAATTCTAGCTTCTGTGCAGTATGCTGGTCACGCTGTTTGGGCCAATGTTGAAGGTGCTTACTACCTTGTGATTGAAGCTCCTATTCGTATGGCCACTCACCTGCTTGGCGCAGTGATCGGCGTACCGGGAACAGTTGCACTTCAAGCTGCAGGTATCGCTCTTAGATTTACGGTTGATGCCATTGGACTGACGTTCAAAATCGGTGGTCACCTACTTAAGACGGTTGCCAATGTGGCCATCGGTGTTGCTTCACTCGTTTACTCTGGTGTTTCGACAGGCGTTGCTATCGCAGCCACTTCAATTGCAGCTGGAACGGTTGGTGCCATCAACGGTATTGGCTGGCTCATTAGCGCTCCGGTCAAGATTTGGAATGGAACTTATATCAAGCTACAAATTGAGAAAAAAGATCGCACTTTGGAAGAAGTCACAAAGCTTTTATCTGAAGACGATATCTCAATTCTTTCGGTTCTTGGTGTGCGCCTTGATGATGTTATTGTTTCTGGCGACGAGTTCAAAAAAGAAATTAAGATGCTCAAGGTTTTTGGTTCAAAACTTAAAACGGCAGCGACCATTAAGATCGCTAGAAAATCAGGTAAATTTGAAGTTAAGGCCAATCTTGCGAACCGTTTGATTAAAGAGCTTCGTCAAAATAGTGATGACGATCTATCAAGACGCGAGTTTAAAAGACATGCCAAAGCTGAATTTGAAGCGATGATTCTGAAAAAACTAGGTAACTAGTCAAAGATAAGGGACCGAAAGGTCCCTTTTTTAATTATTGTGAAAATAGATAAAATACAACCAAAAGCGAGCCTGTGCCTTATTCGCCGAAATGGAGAATACTACGCAAACGCGCCAGTAAGCCCCATTTTTTCCAATTTATGGTTTAAGTTAACCAACTCACCAGCACCATCTCAAGAAAAACCAATCGATGGTCAAAATACAATCTTTAATCACCTGCTTAAGGATATGAACTCGAGTGGTTCCTTAGCAGTCAATATCTCAACAGAAACCGGAAGCTTCGAAGTTAGTCTGTTTAGCATTAATGAGCAGTCTGTTTTGTTAACACTGGAAGATCGTACCGGCATCAAAAATTTAAGAAGACAAAAACAAGTCCTAGATGATGCCATCAAACTGATTGATCACGCACATCCTGGAGCGCTTTTTCAAGTCAGACGTGGCACTGATAATATGATGAGCCTAGAGTTTGCCTCACCCAGACTTGGCGAAGTCATGTGTATACCAGGAATTACTGTAGAAGATTTTGTGGCAAGTATTGGTGATTCCCAACGTCACAATTTATTTGAAACATTTAGAAACTGCCAAGACGAACTCATGATTCGAGGAGAGATCGAAAGTCCTAAGCGCTACTGGAAAATCATGGCCAATATTTTGGATCGAGACGAGAATGGAACTGTATTTCTTGGAGTCCTAGAAAATTCAACGGCACGTATTTCTCAAATGAATCAACTTGAATATACCACCAACTTTTTGAGATCTATTACAACAAATATTCCTATCGGTATCTCCATCAGCGATATAGAAACTAGAAGATACCTCTACGTAAATCCTGAGCTTAGTCATATCACTGGCTATAGTGAAGAAGAGTTTCTAACTCAAGGACTCGCGCTGACAAAAGACAAATTATTAGTTGATCCGGAGGAGGATTTCTTTGGAAGACTTGATAATCTGCGCTCTTATTTCCTAAGTCATCGTCCGCCTGAGGACTTCGCCATTAAGGGGATTGTACGTATTCGCGCTAAAAGTGGTGATATCAGAGTTCTTAATATCATCTTCAGACCACTGGGAAAGTCAGATCATCCAGACTATGGGAAGAGCTTCATTCACATTACTGAAGACATAACTGACAAAGTCTCTTTGGAAGATCAGCGGCGAAATGATGAGATTATGCTGGTTCAATCAAATAAGATGGCCGAGCTGGGCGAGATGGCCAGTTGCCTCGCTCATGAAATCAATAACCCACTCTCGATATTAACTCACCTGCTAGAAGATCTAGCTGATAAATATTCTGCCGATGAGATCTTTGAAAAGTCGTTCCAAACTCTTGAGCGCATTACAAAGATTGTTAAAGCGCTCACCAGTTTTGCAAGAGATACAGGAGATGAAGGGCCTGGAGATGAACCCGTCTCGCTTAAACAAATTCTTGATGACACCTTATTACTTTGTCATAACAAGCTGACCAACGCCCATATTGAAATTGATATTACAGGTGATCTCACTCTCAATCCATTTATCAACGACACGATGCTGTCTCAAGTTTTACTCAATCTTATAAATAATAGTTTCGATGCCATTCAAGACAATACTGGTGAAAAGCATATTCGACTGGCAATCTCCACTCTTAAAAATAAGATTCAGCTTAGCTTTAGCGACTCGGGAGCAGCTCCAGATGTGGAGACAAGCCAGAAATGGTTTACTCCTTTTTATACATCTAAGCCCAAAGGCAAAGGCACCGGACTAGGCCTTACCATCTGCAAGAATCTTCTTGAGGTTGCGGGTGGGGACATTAGGCCGGTAGCTGCCAAGAATACAACTTTTCTGATAACATTACCTATCTGGCCAAATAGATAGGATTAACAGTGATAGAGTACGTCATCCCCCAAAGTCCCGACGACCGCGTTTTAAAGAAAGCTTACTCGCTGTTGGATAAGGATCAAATCGTCGTCTTTCCAACTGATACAAATTGGGTCATGACGGCGAGGTTTAACTCTAAAAAAGCCATTGATCAGCTTTATAAAATTAAAGGTGAGCAAAAATCCCACCATTTCTCATTATTATGTAGTGATCTTTCTATGGCCTCAGAAGTAGCGGTCATCACAGACGCGTCGTTTCGCTTTATGAAAAGCCTGATCCCAGGGCATTTTACGTTTATTTTAGAGGCCCAACGGAAAATGACAAAGTTTCTTCAAGCCTCAAAGACTGATAAAGAGATCGGCGTGCGCTTCCCTCCCAATAATCTCACCAAAACTCTATTGGCAGGCTATGGCCACGCCCTGCTATCGACCAACTTGTCGCCCAAAATGCTGGGCCTCGATGAGGGATTTGAGCCCTACGGCCACCTTATTGATGAGCAGTTTGGCCACGCTGTAGGCATGATCATCGATCCAGGCGAATACGATTTTTCAGGTCAAAGTACAGTGGTGTCGTTAGTTGGCGATGAAGTTGAAATATTAAGACAGGGCTCAGGCATTCTCTAAAAAAAAAGCCCCGCTTTCGCAGGGCTCATTCAATCAAATTTCAATCAAAAATTAAGACAGGTGCTTATTGATGATTTTTGCAAGATCAAACATAGTGATTGATTTTGCACCGAAAAGCTTCTCAAGGTTTGCACCGTTAGCGTTGATTTGACGACGGTTTTTAGCATCTTGAAGATCGTGCTTCTTGATGTAGTCCCAGAACTTCTTAACAGCTTGTGTGCGTGGAAGTGGCTTATTACCAACGAATTCAGATAGAGCTGCAGAAGGAGTCATTGCCTTCATGAAAGCTGCATTTGGCTTACGCTTAGTTTTAGTTTTCTTCTTAGCAGCTACTTTTTTCTTAGTTGCTTTTTTAGCAGCTACTTTCTTAGTTGCTTTCTTAGCAGCTACTTTCTTAGTTGCTTTTTTAGCAGTTTTCTTAGCAGCTTTCTTAGTCGTTTTCTTAGCAGCAGCTTTCTTAGTTGCTTTCTTAGCTACTTTCTTAGTTGCTTTTTTTGCAGCTTTCTTTGCTACTTTCTTAGTTGCTTTTTTCTTAACGGCCATGGTTTCCTCCCGAAAACTAAGGTTATTAGTAATGATCACTTCTCGATATAAACGTACTTTTACTTAAGTTTTTTAGTCTTAAATCAATTATCAAATTATCTCTATGTAAAAAGCAACTAAAAAAAACTATTTTTCCTAGGGAAAGTGCATTTTTTTTAATCTACTCTCCAATGAGAACTTCTATTTGAGTGGCTTCATCCACTCTACAACTGTACCACCAGGTCCTAATTTTCTATCAGTTTTCTTATATCCATGGCTCTCATTGAGAGAGTACATACGAAAATTATCAATGCCACAATAGTGATAAACACGGGCTAAACCACGTTCTCTGGCTACTTCTTCAAAAAATTCCTTAATGCGATGACTGTGACCAGCGCCTTGAAAATCCATCTTGAGGGCGGTGTTCTTGGTCAACAAACAGTCGTCATCTTGGCGAAAAAATAGTGCAGCAATAATAATTTGACCGCTCATCACTGAGAAAAGTTCCCAACCGTCTTGAACTTCTTTCTTAATATCTTCAAAAGTCCATTCGAAGTCCGGAGAATCCGAGAAAACGTCAAGATTATGTTCATATATGCTTTTATAGTCGCCTTTTTTGGACGCTTTAATGAATTTTAGATCGTCTGCCATAGAGTGCCTTTATCAGCGAGAAGTCGCTGCTTGAGTTGAATGCGGTTTATAATTTCGAAATATAGGCAGCTAAATCAGCAAAATCTTGCTGGGAAAGACCTTTAATATAAGGAAGCATGTCAGGATTTTTACGCTCACCACTCTTAAATGCAGCTAATGAGCTGGCAATATACCAATCAAACTGACCAGCAATTCTAGGGGCATTCTTTTCAACCAAACCCATCCCTTTGTCCCCGTGACACTGAATACAGGTCTGATAAAGCTTTTCACCCTTGGCCATATCTTGAGCTCTTACACTCGAGAATGCCGACACAAGAGATAAAGAAACCCAAAGAGCAATATCGATACGCATGCAATCTTCCTTCGCCTAAATTAAAAAGTTAATTGACTAAATTCATCTCAGGATAACTCTGTGCCTCAGGATTCGGCAACCACTTTAACTTTGAGCTTTTTTGACTGGAGGAATTGCTCGAGGCTGAGACAAAATAATTGCGCTTGATCGGAGTCAGTCGTTTGATCAAAGCGCCACTGCACTTCGAATGTGCCGCCACTCATCTCACTGGGCGGAATCAAGGCAACCGGCTCATAGCTTAAATACTCGCGCTTCAGCTTCTTGCCCCAAAAGTCTTCACCGCTGACTCGTCTAAGCCATTTGGTTAGCTCTAAGGGGCAATCTAGCCCCTGTGGCAGGCCATCTATTGTATGAAAGCGAGATTTAAGCCAGCCGGCAAAAATACTATTTCTGAGGGCTTCAATCCAAAGGCCCGGTGTCGTTTCCGTCGTATTTTGGTCGTGGGCAGGAGTGACATTATCATCGCGCAGATAATTTTCGACTTCCCTCGTTCCCAAAATATCAATTTTGGCCCAACTTAAAGTTGACGCCAGAGCGCAAAATGCCTCGAGATAGGCCCGCTCAAGAGCTGAAATATCATGATCGCAACAAATCATCAGCCGATCGGCGCTCCATGAGTAGCTGCAATCGAGATTCACGCCCGAAAGTGGCAACACAAAAGGATGCCACACCAAATCGGGCGATTGCTGACTCACTAAAAATTTGGCCTGAGTGGCGAATAAATTTAATCGTTTTGAATTTACCATCGGCGAACTCTAGCACAATTTATTGCTATTTGACCCATCCTAGCTGTAATTCGTATGATAAATCATGCAAACACAAATATGGCTTTGGGGTCCACAATTTTCGCCCCAACTGCCGCAAGCACTACATGAATTATCTCGCCAGCAAGATCCACTTCAACATATTGCTGTCGATGCTGGGGTCTTGGTTAAAGATCAGCTGCCACAGTCTCATCAAGCCAATTTTTTCGCCATTGGTGATGGTGATTCAAGCTCCCCCGAGCTGATGAACCAGCTACATCCCACTGACAAAGACCGCAGCGATCTAACTTTGGCCCTGCAATACATCAGCGAGATGACTCAAACCCCGCTTCGCATCCGCGCCTTCGGCTTTAGTGGCGCTCGACTCGACCATCATATGATTGCTCAAGGCTGCTTCTCACGCTTTTTACAGCAGCAAAATGGGACTCAAATTAGACTCGATGATCAGTGGCTCCTGCTTAGCCAGGGCAAATGGTCGGGACAACTTACGCCCTCGATCGTCAGTCTCTTAACCTATGCCGAGACAGAGATTGAGCTCACTGGCGATTGGCGTTGGCGTCTATAGCGCTCCAAAGTCGCAGTACTCGATGACCGATTGCTCTCTAATTACAGTGGCCCTGAGCCACTCAGCCTGTCCTGTACAGCACCGCTGGCACTTTATAGCGAATGTCAGATTAAAAATTGGTGGAATCATGACTAAGACCCGCTACCCCTGGCTCGATGCACTTAGAGCGTTTGCCATTTACCTCATGGTGATTTTTCACTTTAGCTATGATCTTAATTTATTTGGCCATGTTGATATCGACTTCCAGCAAGATCTTTTCTGGCTGTGGTTTCCTTGTGTCATCGTCTTTCTTTTCTTACTCTCCGTCGGATTTTCCCTCAGACAGGCCCACTATCCCGATCCGCGCTGGCCATCTTTCACTAAAAGACTGATCAAGATTGCGGTGTGCGCGCTAGGCGTGAGTATTGCCACCTATTTTGCATTCCCCAATGGCTGGGTCTACTTTGGTACGCTTCATAATATCGCTATCAACTCAGTGGTTTGCCTGCCTTTTTTGGGAAGGCCTAGATTGGCGATTATTGTTTGTGTTTTGATCCTGGTGGCCGAGCTACTAGGCCTGCGGTGGCCATGGATTCAGCTAGAACACTCATCGATGGATTATATTCCACCGCTGCCGTGGCTAGCCTGGGTTCTCCTAGGAATCTTTCTGCACTCTAGAGGCTGGCACAAGCTAGCGTTTCCTAGTGGACGCGTGTGGCAGCTTCTCATTTGGCCAGGTAAACATTCTTTAGGCATCTATATGGGGCATCAAATCGTGCTGTATTCACTAGTTTGGGCTTACACCGTTTTGACACAATAAACTTTGCCCCTATCTGCCCAGCGTGCTAGTTTTTAGACACTAAAAATCTTGTAAACTCAGGCAGTTGCCATAATAAAAATGCTAGATCAACTTCACGCTTTTTATAATAAATTTGAAAAATCTATCGGCAGCTTAAAGTTTGCCGTCATCATCATTTCATTATTTTGTGTCGCCATGACTGTGGGCACATTTGTTGAGAGTTATTACGGCACAGAATTCGCAGCTAGGACCGTGTATAAGACCTGGCCGTTTATGTTATTGCAGTTTTGCATGTTCCTCTCCATCTTATTTGCCACCTATCAACGTCTCCCTCCCAAAAAGCGCCTGTACGGCTTTTATGTCATTCACACTGGGCTGATTATGATTGGCGCCGGCTCGGCCATTACTTATTTGGCCGGAGTCGATGGAAATATCGTACTGCCTCCCAATACGCCGGCAAGGCAGATCATGCTGTCCAATGATGTTCTTCGCATCGAAATTCCTGGCGAAGAAAAAATATTCACTTTAAATCTTCCAGACGCGGCCTTTGAAACAAATATCGATCAAAGCTGGGGCGAATTTAAATTCACCAAGTTTTATCCCTACTCAGAAAAAGTTTTCACCTGGCAACCTGAAAAGCGAGCCTATCCAAAGAGCGCGCCAAGGCATACCAGTGAATACAAAATCGCCAATGACATGGTCAGCGAGAAAATGTTTCTCTCGATTCACCCTGAAGCCGATGAAGCCAAATCGACATTGAGTCTGGGCCCCTTATCTATCAATTACCTACCGGCCCCTATCGGCCCATGTTTTATTAAAAATAATGCTTCCGAAGTTATAATCTGGAACCCAACCGCTTCTGAATGTTTTGTTCCAGAAGAAAAGAAAATTTCAGTGCAAACCACCAGCTCGGGCAATCGTTTCTTGGCTTTTAAAGACGAGCAATCAAATCGCGTTCTGACATTTTTTCTAGAGCTCTCGCCCTGGCCGCTTGATCGCGATATGAAAGTCGTCAGCGACTCGGCTTATCGTATTTTCAGCAAGAAACTTTTTACCACCAAGCCGACACTGTTTGTTTTCGGCAAGTATCACGCTTTTTACGACAAAGATGAAAAACTTTGGGGCGGCGGAGCCCTAGAGTTTGATCAACCCGTTTCATTGCCGTGGATGGGCTTTGAGTTGACTTTATTACAGCATCACGATGAAAAAGTTCCAGGCTTTATTCCTAACCCAATTATTCCCATTCAAAAAAATGGCGAAATCATTAAAGGCGGCACTCGTGCGCTGCTCATGAGTGTGCGCGGACAAGAGTATTGGCTGACCAATGAAAAAGGCTTGGCCCTACTGGTTGATGGCAAAAAGGCTGAGTTCTATCTCACCAAAGAAGCTCTCACCCTTCCGTTTGAATTTGTTCTGACCAATTTTAAAATGGATAAAGATCCGGGTACGAATAATCCCGCTAGCTATGAAAGCTTCGTTCGCCTATTCACATCAGATGGCCCCACTGACCACCATGTGTATATGAACAATCCACTTAAATTTCAGGGTTTCACTTTCTATCAAGCCAGTTATGCCCAGGATCAACAGGGCAATTATAGTTCAACCTTGAGTGCTAACGTCGATCAAGGACGTCCGCTTAAATACCTCGGCTCATTATTTTTAGTATTAGGCGCCATCTGGCACTACATGCTTAATCGCAAACGCTGGCAAAAGCGCGCTGAACTAATCACCTCTCGTGATGAACCAAGTGCCCAGGAGACAAGTCGTGCAAACGCTTAAAGTATTATTACTCACAGTCCTTACATCATTTTCCTTGCAGGCAGCTGAACCCTATTTTTGTTCAAGCGAGCTTGGCCGACTTCCTGTTCAACAAGGTGGACGAGTTAAGCCACTATATGTTCACGCCAGTGAAACTATTAAGTACGTCACGGGAGAGAGAAAGATTGGTGATTACGACGCCGTGACGGCTTATTGCCTGCTCTCTTTGCAAGGCATGGGCTTAGCAAACAATCTCAAAGCGACGACTAAGGTCGAACATATTGATCTTAAGAAATTTCTTGGTATGGAAGAGTCTGAACATACCTATGAACTGGCCGAACTGGTCGATCAAATGGGTGAACTTCGTCTTGAGTGGCGACAAGCTGAAGAGGATAGCTCTTATAAAAAAGCGCTCAACACTCTTCTTGGTCAGGTGGCGCTTTATAATGACATCGCTTCAGGCAATAACTGGACCTTTCCCGAGCCAGCGGCCGATGGCGCCAGCTGGTTCCCACTCGTGGCCTTCCTCACCGAAACCAAAGTGGCCAAGGCAAAATCTGAAGGCTCAAACGAGCCCTTCGTCACAGTCATGAATGAAGCTTCTAAGTTTTACGAGACAAAAGTAGATGACACATTCGTACTCGAATACCACTACGCTAAAGCCCACCTTCCTGGTTGGGCTATGCTTCTCTCTCTTCTAGGACTAGCCTCTCTCGTTCTGTTTAAGCGCTTTAAAGTTGCCCTTTTATTTGCTGGCAGTGCCATCTTAGTTCAAACCGCACTCATCACTCTTCGCGTAATCATCTCTGGTCGAGGCCCGGTCACCAATATGTATGAGACTGTGCTTTTTTCTGGTTGGGGCGCACTTGTTCTAGGATTAGCGATTGGTCATTTTAGAAAAGAGAAGGCCTTCGTCTATGTAGGACTTGCTTATAATGTCATGACCATGATGATGATGAACTTTGCCACAGGCATGCTCTCTGAGCGCATTAGCCCCTTGGTCCCTGTGCTTCGCGATAATTTTTGGCTTTCTACTCACGTCACCACCATTATTATCTCCTATGGCGCCCTGGCCATGTCCTGGGTGCTGGCCAATACCGTGTTAATTAAACGCAGTTTTGGTGGCGGTATCTCGGCAGAAGATGAGCGTTACTTTGCTGATCTCACCTACACTTGTATGAAATGGGGCACAGTGCTTCTCGCTGCCGGTGTTATCTTAGGTGGAGTATGGGCCGACTATTCGTGGGGAAGATTTTGGGGCTGGGATCCAAAAGAAACTTGGTCATTGATTGTTCTTTGTCTTTATATGGCGATTTTACACGGTCGTTATACCGCTTGGATTCCACCAAGACGTTTTGCAACTCTAGTTGCGGCAGCTTTTATGAGTGTGATGATGGCCTGGTTTGGAGTGAATTATATCTTGGCCAGCGGACTTCATTCTTACGGATTTAGTGAAGGAGGGGCGATCTTCCTAGGAAGTTTCTTCCTCATACAAATCGCCCTCATCGCTATCACTTCTTTAAAATCTAAACTATCGACTAATTAAAAACTGAATCAAACGGATTAAGCGCTTGCTGGGCCATGGCCTTAGCAGCGCGAGGATCACCTTCAGACTCAAAAGTTGCGTACATTGCACCTTCAGTTAAAGACTGTTGCTCATAGAATGATTTAACAAAATTATGGGCAAGATCTTTAATGAAAGAAGGTAGTGGAACAAAAGAAAGACCAAGGTTAGCCAGTTGTAAAACAATACGCTGACGCATAACTTTTCTTGGGCTATCGAGATTTAAAGAGATCGCCGGCTTACCATCAAAAGTATGAGTGCCATTGAACTTATTAAGCACAACAACGTCACCTTTATAGCTAGCATACTGGAAAGCGTAGTTCACACGATCACCGATTTTGTCGTACTTGCTCTCATACTTATCAAGACGAGAATTAGCCGCTCTTACAGAAGCGTAAAACTTATTCACGCCATACTTTCCCCAATCGGCGGCAGCGGCGTTACTCTCCCAAATGGCATACCAAGGGATACGCGCTTCGTGGATTGAAGAAAAGACCATATTAGCTTCTTCGTGAGTCATACCAAGATCTACCGCTTTAAACTCTTCTACATAATAAAGAAGCATATTTTGGTGATAGGTTCTGCTGGCGCGAATCAAACGCTCTGACTCTTTAAGCACAAATAAGGCGGTGTTGAGCATTGGCACAGAAGACAAACGCTTTCTGGCAAAATCTAGAGCGAAAACCAGTGCTTGGTGAGTTGCATTTTTCTTCCAGAAGAATTTTGGGTCATCAACACGGGCGACAACTGTCGGATCAAGAAAGCGCATCGCCTCTTGAATACGGCCTTCAAATGCTTTCATAACTTCTTTAAAAGCTTCGTCTTTAAAAACACCATCAACATCAACAGTACTTAGGGCCTTCATTGAGTCAGTCAGGATCAAGCGAGTTGTACTGTTTTGATCACCACGCTCCCAAAGTTCACCTTCAAAAAGCTGATCAAGTTCGGCCTGATAAGCTTCGATTCCTTTTGATTGAAGTCTTGCCTGCTCACTAAGCAGATGACTTTTAATAAACTTCAAATAAGGCTTTAAGCTAAACTTGAAGCTGAGTGATTGATCATGAACAGTAACAAGCTTACCTTCCAAGTCTTTCACTAATTTAAAGCGTTTGTTGAAACCATCGAGGCTTTGGGCCTGGACAGAAAAAGATAATAGCGCAGCCAGCGCTAGTGATATTCTTATCATAAGTTCCTCCGTGAACTGAGATTCAAAATTGTGTTCTTAAGTAGTGTAACCGCAATTAGAAAAAGATTGGCCTATGTCAGAAAGTCAAAGATTGACCGAGTAAGCCACTCTACTTCGGGGAGAAAGGCTGCAACCACGAGGTAGCGCAACATCTTCCCCAGCATCATCAGAGGAAAGACTTTAAACGCACTAACGCCACATAATCCCAGCGCAACGATGAGAAAGTCTCCAACAAAAGGCAGGAATCCAAAAAAAGCACAAAGACTACCAAAACGGTTTGCTCGTTCTTTATAGATCTTCATCTTCTCTTGCTTGAGACCGACATACTTTTCAATCTTGCCGACTTCACCCAACACGCCTAGATAATAGGCCGTAAGCCCACCCAGAGAATTGCCAATGGTAGCGATCAAAACCAGCTGCCACATTGGCTCACCTTTTGATAGCCAATACAAAAGTACTGCTTCAGAAGAACCAGGCAGTACGGTGCCCGAGAGCAGGGCCGAGAGAAATAGAGAATTTTCAGGCATGATCGATTTGAGCTTCGACGCTTGACCACAACTGATGACGAAGCTTAAGGCTCTCTAGCCCGGTAGCGAATGCTTCATTTAAGAGAATCTCATCTCCGCCTGTGAGTTCTTGCAAAAGTGCCATGGCAAGTGGGCCATGCTCATCACCGTCGAGTTCAATATGGCGAGCGAGATAATGCTTCAGCTTTGGGCACTCGATATTTTGTGAACTAAGTTCACTCAGAATTTGCTCAAACATGGCAGGAATCAAATCTTCACGGCCAAAGAAAAAGGCTCCTGCCACTTTGTGAGCGGGAGCCTTTAGCGCTAAATCTATATTGTATTCTACAAAGGGTGCGACGTTTTCAGGCAAGAGCGAGTAATCAAGCGTGGCCAAGAATTCATTTATTCTACTGGTACTTGCGCCAACTTCTTGCATGGCCTCAAGATACATAGAAAAATGATCGATTGGTCGTTCATCACTTCCAAGATCACTCTCCTCGCCAACAACAATCTCATTAATAAAGCGGACTGAGGACTTAGAATAAGCTGAAGGTCGCCAAGGAAGTTCCACGCAAGTGATACTTCGCTGCAATGATTTAAGCAGGCTCATAAAATCCCAAACGGCGTAGACGTGAGAGCTCATAAAAGTCTGAAGATGGGCTTGGCTCGTAATCTTAGTAAAAAGCGGGTGCTCAGCAACTTCTTTTTTGGTGCGCGTCAATAAGTCTGGGATTGAGTCTGTATTCATAGCGAATTTGTAGATCATGGGCCGCAAAATGTCAGCAACCACCTACTCTTCTTCGCTAGAATCTTCCTTTACAGGGTTTGAAAGTGCTTCTTTTTCTAGCTTTTTCTTCTCATTTAGCTCTCTAAAGGCCGCCGCTTCTTGCTCGCGTTTTTCTTTGAGCGGGCTAAAGAAAACTTCATTGATATAGCGTCTAATCTCTTTTTTATCTTCTTCACCGACAGAATGGATCAGCCCTCGGTAGAGTTTGTGTCCACCTTCGGCGTCTTTACAAGGCTTACCGTCTGCTTGAGCAATCAAGCGAATCGACATGGAAATAGGAAAATCAAGTCGATAAGTCTTAAGCTCTAAGCGCTCGTCACAACTGATTTCAACTTCACTTTCCGTAAGCGAAACCATAGTTACTTTATACTGAGTTGAAACATAAGACAGATCATGGGACTTGCTAATATAAAAGCGCGGTTGCTCAAATGATGCTGGCGTAAGTGCTCTGTACTTTACTGGATCTTTAGCTTTAAGTGCTTTTATTTGATCCTGTAGCTTTTTATCCGAGCGAGCTTTCTCATTCTTTTCGTAGGTTTCACCAATTTGCACCAGAGAGTCGATCTCCATAAGACCGCCTTTCACAATGCTCAATGGATATTGATATTGGGCTTGCACTTCTTTGGAGTCTTTCTCAGGGTAGTTATAGATAATCACAAGCGGATGATAACCACTACAAGATTTTAAATAATCAAAAATCATCTGCAATTGATTCTCAGACTGCTCGCGCTCTTGCTGAATGCGCTCTTGATGTTCTTCAAGCTCTTCAGGTGGCAATGCCAAAAGATCAATAGTTAAGTATTGAAAGGCAATGATAGATGGTCTGATTTTTCTAATTTCAGGTACGTCTTTGTTTAAGTATGTTTGCATTCGAAGCGCAAACGGATAGGAATCAAGTGGTCGATCAATCTGTGACAAAATCGCGAGAGAGCGATCCACAATCATAAGCTTGGTCGATTTAGGAGCCGAGTCTAAAGTATTTTTCCTAACCCAGTCTTTTACTTTCTTTTTAACATGAACAAGCAGATCTTGCGCTTCACGTTCTTTAAAAGCTTTTTCTTGAATGAGTTTCTTTTCTAGTTTTTTCTTCTCTTCATCAGACTCAGCTGATTGAATCATAATTTCAATATCACTGACATCGACCTCGACCTGATCGACATATTTGAAGTCTAAATCATAAGAGTAGCGCGAGTCATAATAAAGGTTGATTTGATCGACCTTTGAAACTTTAAACCTTTTTGAAGGGACAATCGAGGTTGGAATCGCACTCTCAACCACAATCTCTTGGCCTTCTTCTAAATAAAGATTGCCCTCAGCATGAATTCCCTTATCGGTAATATAACCAATTCGAAAGTCATCACTAATTGAAATTTCTTTTGAGAGTTTTCCTCTAGCAAAAACTGGAGGCTTGGCCACTTTGTCATCCATAAGCAAAATGGCATCATAAATGACGTCGTGATACTCACCGCATTTGACGTGAACCACATCTGCGCCAGCAGCAAGACAATTTCTTACTTCACTTTTTTTATCAACAAGTCCAATTAGCGGGATCTCACTAATAGAGTTCTCACGTTTAATCATACGCGCTAACTGAATCTGTTCTTTGAGATTATGTGAGAAATCGAGATAGATTATCGAAGGGACAACTTTGACTAACTCCAGGAATACGTCGGAGTATTTTTGCTCACTTGATACTTGCTCGTGAAAATACGCGAAATCGAGTACAGCATAGTTTTGCTGCATACGCTTTTGAATAACGTCCCAGTAACCAATATCTGAGCCGATATAGTAAATGGCCTTCTTAGCCGCCACAAACTCTCCTTTTAGATATTATAGCACTAAAATAGAGTCGTAATTTCAATTAGATCTCGAAATCATCGTAGGTATGGCCATATTTCTCATCATTTTCGCGAGAAATATACTTTCGAACAAAGTATTGACCGGAACGAATTGTGCCTAGATAGCCAAAGCCCTCGAGATGTTTAAAGGCTTGATAGAGTTCATCGACACTAATCTTAAGTGCCTTAGCCGTTTCAGTAATTGAGAGCATCGGAGAGATCCCATACACCTGATATAAATTTGGTTTGCACCAAATACGGCGATAGAGAAACATTAAAACATTGATATCGATACGCGATAGTTTGGTATTAATAAGAATTTCATCAAAGAAAATATCTGGAATATCAGAAAATGTGGCACTGGCCGGCTTAGACTTACTAGCCGCTGTTTGATTTGAATCTTTTTGTTCGCCTGGTTTTGGTTGATGACCGGCGATGATTGTATGGATGTCCATTTGAACTCCTGACCTAAGTCACTATTAACTTATTTTAAGCCAGAATACGCATGGCACACAACCACGATTTATTTAGGAACTCTTTTCCGCTTTTTAGGGATAGGTAGATTCTTTTAGTCGGCCTTGAGGTGGCAATAAATCTTATAAATACTTCGCTGGGAAGGCAGCACTTCATCGGCTTTTTGATTTTTCGAAAAGGCCTCACTTCCCTTTAGCGAACGTGAAAAAATTGATCTCCACGCTATAAATGAAGCTAATTCCTTTTGATACAGCTCTACTAGCAATTGCTCTTCTGCCACGACCCAGCTATCAAAGTGCTTATGCCCTTCAACGCATTTTAAAAACAATTCGTCTTGAACCAAATCAATCCAAGCTGTTTGCTTCCATTTGGAAAGCTTGTCACTCCAATCGATTTCACTAAAATCACTGACAAAATCTTTGCCGGTGACGAAGTGCTTGGCGCGACCGCGGCGCAGTTTTAAGAACCTTTCGAGCTTACCAAGATCCGACAATGTCCAAGGACCCTGCCAAGTGGCCTGAAGGAGTAATTGATCGGGCGGACAAAACAAAGCTGGCATTTCGTTGTATTGTAAAAACTTAAGCTCTTCCCACTCTTCAGGAATCTTTGTTTTATGCTGTTCAACCAGATCAAAAAACTGTCTCATAAAAGGAAAGAAGCCGGCCTTGGTTGATTCATAAAGCAGGTAGTGATCGGAGGCGACGGCCAAGTTAGAAGCGGCAAACGCCTCATTCATCTCTTTAGAAAACTCGAGGTTAAATAAAATCTTAAAGCGAATAGCGCGCAAGTATCGAACCGGATCAAAAGCAAAGTCCTGGCTTACTGGCCTAGCGATCTTATTTTCGATATCAGCAGCGCCTTGATAGGGATCAATCATCGTCCAGGCATCGTTTTCAAACTTAAAACCAATAGCATTAATGGTTAAATCCCGTCGCTTGAAAGACTCTTCAAAGCTCATGGAAGAATCCAAAATAATTTCGACGTCTTTGTGGCCAAGCGGTTTCTTATTGAGGTGATGCAGTTCTAAAGGGAATTCTTCTCTTCTTGGCAGCGAAAACTCAAGCTGCATGGTTGGTGTCTTAAGTCTTAAAACACCAAAACCTAAATCTTGCACTTGATCGGAAAATAGTGATTTGAGTTTCTGGGGTAAGTCAAAATCACAACCGTCTTTGCAGCGAATTTCAAAGTCCCAATCAAGAAAGCTACCCTTCCCAAAGAGAAAGTCCCGTGCCACGCCACCGACGGCCACAGGAATAATGTCATTTTGAACAAGCTGAAGAAGAATCGCTTGGACCTCGTCTGGAACAACGCTAGAAAAAGATTGGTTTTTACTCATGCTTCTATAGTAAATGGATTTTTAACTTTCGTCAGCCGCTGCAAAGTTGCCTGGATGCGCGTTAGGTTGTTGGCGTCCTTGTGATACACAATGAAGAACTTGCCATTGGCGATTTCGGCCTTTTTACCCAACGTTCTTAGTTTGTCTTTATAACGAGAGCGATTAAAGACGTGATTGGGAACAACCGCAATGCCTAGACCGTCCATCACAGCGTGAAGCATATTGCCGTGGGAATTAACGATAAAGCGCGTGTTAATTTTCTTTGGTGTTGTGCCAAAGCGCTCGCGACACCATTTTAAAAATAATGTGTCCTCTTGCTCAAATAAGATAGTCGGATAAGAAGCAAGTTCATCAAGTGTTGTCTTATCTGTAATGCTTGCAAAGTCTTTAGTATTTGGAAGCACTAAAACTGATCGCTCTTCTGATAAATAAACTTTCTCCCCCACACTAGGAACTTCATCTTCCGGAAGAATCAGCATATCTAGGCGCATGGCCTCAAAGTCCTTAACCAGGTCTTCTTGAAAACCAAGAGCGACGGAAACAACCAGTTCAGGAAATTCTTTAGCAAGCTCCAAAAGTTCGGGCGCCAGCCACGATTTCCCAATGCCAGTCAGGGTTCCGATTCGCACCTTGCCCGACATTTCATTTTTTTCGTGATTAATCTCATCGAGAGTATCGCGCAGTTCACCCAAATAGTTTTGCGCCAGCTTATGCAGCTTCTCCCCTTCTGGCGTCAGCACAACTTGCTTACCCGAGCGCTTAAACAGCTTCACTTCAATCTTATTTTCAAGATTCTTAATACTTTGCGAGATGGCCGACTGGGTGACGCTCAAGTCTGCCGCCGCTTTTGAAAAGCTCTTGGCCCTGGCCACGGCTACAAGTGTCTGTAATTGCGATGTTTCGATCAATTGATACCCCACCCACCAAAGATAGTTTAGTTAGGTAAGCTAATATCAAAGCTTCAACTATAAGGGAATACTAAAGTTAATAAAAGGTGGTTACTAGGTGACGGTAAAGAGTGCTCGCGGTCAGGTGTGATGGAACCTACTTCATAATGGCACCGCTTTTATTTCATCTTATCTTCAAGATAGGCTTTCCTTTCATGCATTCTCATCTCTTCCAAGAAATACAGTCGTACAGAGTTCTTTAAAAAGCCATCTTCGTAAAAAACAGATAATGGCAACTCTATGACTGCATCTTTTGGAA
>PBCC01000076.1 GCA_002716825.1 Halobacteriovorax sp.
ACATTCTTGCGCTCTTCAGACTTTTGATAAGTCTTTCTTCCAAGTTCAAATATATTAAAAACTAGCCAGGCGCCCAGCGCTGACCAAGTATCACTTTGTTGGATCTGAGCTTGATTTGTCATGCCTGCTATCAGGGCCAGAGTAAGAGGTAGAGTGACTAGAGTGTGTGAAGTGGCGTAGGTGGTGAGATAGGGTCTAATTAGATCAGGAATAAAGAACTCTTTATACATAAAGAGCGACCAAATTAAAGCAATTAGCCAGCACCTTAGAGCTTGTGGAAGTAAAAAATGAACAATCAAGGCTTCAACGATGATAGCTAACACCAGAACAAGTTTAATGTCGAACACACCTAAAAGTCCGCGAGGTAGTGGACGTTTTGGATTAACAATAATATCGCTTTCGTAGTCTTTGATTTCATCGAAAAGGCGAAGTCTAAAGAAAAAGACAGTGGCCAGTATGCATGCGTAGACAATTCTACTTGTATCATCGACTTGTGCTAGTGTCGCTGTGCCGGCGCAAAAGAGAATAATCATGGCAAAGTGAGTTGCTGGATTAAACCTTTCCCAAATGAATATTAGCCAACATTGAATATAGTTAATGACTCTTTTGATAAAATCAAGATCGCTTTCGTTACTATTGGCTCGTTTCATGACTTAGCCCCAAAAAGTTTTTCTCTAAGCACAGTATATTCAACTTTTGAGTGATGTCTTGGATCCATAGGGATTTCGTCTGTAAATACGATTCCATCAGTAACGACTCCGTTTTTCTGAAGTATCCTGGTTGCCTCTGCTTTCCATGTGTCTTCGTCGCCTGCGCTTCCTTCGTGCACGCTGATAACTGCGTAAGTTTTTTCGCCAAGCTCAGGATCGGGGACTCCAAGATAAGCGCACTTTTTAACGAAGGGCAATTTCTTCATAATAACTTCGGCCCTTACGGGGAAGTAGTATTTTCCACCGCGCGAAATTGCGTTATGTACTCGACCGACAAGCCAAAGGTTTCCGTTGTCATCAACCTTTCCTAAATCACCTGTTCGATGCCAAACAACATCCTGATGATCTCTGATTTTTGCTCTGTAAAAGGCTTCTTCATTATTCCAATAACCTTGGCAGACATGTTCCCCGGCAACAATAATCTCACCAATCTCACCTTGAGCAACTTCGTGCTCCGCCCAGTCTTCTTCTTTTTTGATAAATATTGGGTCTAAATTAATTTTTAGATATTTTACTCTAAGCCCTTCATCCATATGCCCGACGTTAACTCCTTCATTTTCTATCTCTGGGTCAGGGTCTCTTTTTTGTCCAAGCATTTCTTTGGCTTCAATATGTGCCATAGGTTCGACTTCAGTTGAACCGTAGAGCACGAGAATTTCAGCATGAGGTGCTACCGCTTTCATGTTCGCCACATCATCATTTGAAACTGGCGCACCCCCAGTAATAATTCTACGAAGAAATGCAAGGTCATGATTTGTTTGTTTGCACCATCTCGACATGGCATTGAAAAGGGAAGGGGATAAAGTTGTACAGGTAACACCCTGATGCTTCATTTGATTGTAAAGTATAAGAGCATCTTTTTCATTTGGTGTTCCGACATCAATTGCAGGAATAACGGTCTTTACACCGGCGGCAAGGTTGTTCAGTGAAAAAATAGGAAAGACCGGTAGATCGACATCTTTATCGTTATAGGGAAGATGACGATTAAGGGCATAATGTTGAGCGGCCAAGAATCTATGACCTCGATCTGCTCCTTTAGGTGTACCACTCGATCCTGTTGTAAACGTCACAAGAGCTGTATGTTCTTTTTCAACCGGACACGGTTCTGATCGCTCTTTGCCCCCCATTAATACGTCGAGTGAAGCCGAGTACTTACCCTCATGAGGCCCTGCTACAACTTTAAGTGGAATATTATTGATCTCTGGCACTTCGGCAAGATATCCAAAGGCCCGCTCAACAGAGACAATCATTCTAGGCGCAACAACCTCGGCCGACTTTCCTAATTGGTCACGTCTGGCCCATGAATCGAGAAAGACCGCTATGGCGCCAAGCCTTTGAACGGCAAACATAGCGGCATAGAGGTAGAGTGACATAGGAATGAAAATAATAACACGATCACCTTTTTGTAGACCTAGCTTTTCAAAACCGTTGGCAATAACCGAGACTAAGTGATCAAGTTCTGCAACTTTTACGCTTGAATGGGGGAGCTCGGACTTACCATCCCACTTTAGAATGTCGGCAGGACTTACCCAAGAGAGAATGTCTCTGGTTGGGAATTGAGAGAGATGTCTAGTCAAAAAGGATGAGACATTATTACCAACATGTTCTCCATCAAAATAGCCAAGTCTCTCACCTGCAGAGGGCTTTTCCAAATTGACCTCTTCATTGTTTAAGATAGAGATGATGCTTTCAGCTAATTTTTTTGGGTGTGTCCACAAGAGAGCGTGTCCGGCCATATCAAAAATTTGTTCTTTGGCACCAGCAAGCTCTAGTAAAGGTTTTATTTGTGCCTTGACGCTACTCGTTTTATCTTCTCTTCCACGCACTATTGTAAGCCGAGTGCCTTTTGCTGCGTGTGCGGCCAAAAGCGCTTTTATGTTGGCATGATCAACATCTTTTTCAAGCACACTTGTTCGCAATCGATAGGGGATGAGATAGTTAAGTGAATCCTGTGTGTAGCTCTCTGGAACTTGCGCTGGATAAGAAGATTCGACTAACATTTGCTCAATACCTTTTTTCCCAGCAAGCCCTAGCAACAATGCGCCTATTCCGGGTGTTTTTAACAATGTTTTCTTTAATTTTGTAGGAGCGGTTTCAGGAAATAAGTAGGGAGAGATGAGAATAACTTCTTTCGCATTATTGGCCAAAGCAGAGCTAAGAGCACTGATAGCGCCAAAGGAATATCCAATTTCAACACGATGATCTTTCACATCTGAGATATTGTCTCCGCGATGAGGGGTATGAAAAGTGAACGCATCTTTTAAATATTTTTTAAGATGCAAGAAATCATCAGGATGCCCAGGTGAACCATGATGAGCTATAATACATTTCTTTTTCATAACAACATTCCTTTCTCTAGCATTTTGGCGATAGTTTTCTTGTCTGGGTTTTTTGTGTAAATGGGCTTTGCCTTCGAGGTATTGGCAAGTCCTTTTGGAAGAGCGTCGAGACTTTCGATTTCTTCAATGAGATCGGTTAAAACTTTGAGCTCAAATTGATTTGTGAGGGCCAAGTAATCTGCATAATTCTTGTAATCATTAGAAACTTCTTGAATGCGAAATATTTCACCAGCGTCGACCTTCCTCTCCATTTTGTGCACTGAGAACCCAGCTGCTCGCCCTTCGGAGAGCGCGTAGAGGTCACACATCGTACCGCGATAAAGCGGCAAAATCCCATGATGAACATTGATACATCCCAATCTCGTAGACTCTAGAATCTCACGCTTGTAGATGCATCTTGTTCTGAGGTTAATTATCAGGTCTATATGATGCTCACTCATAAGCGTTAATGCTTGCTCAGAGTTCATTGTTTTAATTTTTTTAGATGTTTTAGCTTGTTCTTTGCACGCTAATTCTCTGAGTTTTGAACTTGTGCAAAAATTATTGCGTGCTAAGTGGTAAGACACTCTCTTGGCCCCGAGAACTCTAAGGCCAGCTGCCTTTAAAAAGAGAGCAAGGGATCTATTTTCGAGTTCTATCAGCAATTTCACGCTACCAAGCTTAAGCAGTGGTAAAATGAGATTGTCGTAATTATGAGGAATATAGGTCACTTCGCTAGTGACTAAAGCTATGTTCAAACTGGGATTCCTTTTCGAAATTTTATGTCTTATCGGCAACTTGCACCCTCACTAAAGCTGAATCTTTTACATAATAGGTGACCCTTTTGATGTGATGTGTCATAATCCCGTCCATGAGTACAATCAGCGTTTATATGAATCAACAGGCATCCCATTGTTCTTTTAATTTCTGGAAGGACAGGATTCATCGTTCACTTTTTAGAAGCGATGTTAACTATCGTACGCCTAAAAGCTTGAGTGAATTATACGAAGCACTTCGCTTAGATATTGCTAGCGGTGTTGATACAATCGTTTCTGTTGGTGGCGATGGAACGGTTAATACTTTGATTCAAGAAATTGCAGGAAAAAATATTTCTCTGTTAGTCGTTCCAGGCGGAACAGCTAATGATCTAGCGAGTGAGCTGGGCCATAAGGGCGGCGTTGATGAAGTCATCCGTTGTATTCGCCAGGGTGAGACATCGGCAATTGATCTGATCAATATTAATGGTCGCTATATGGCCACAAATGGCGGAATAGGCTTTGGTGGCGATGTCGCTAAAAGAATTAATACTTTGAGGCAGAAGACTCCAAGCTTTAAGAAAGTGATGAATATCACAGGAAAAAGTATTTATTCTTTTTTTGTGGCACAAGAGCTACTTAGCGGCTCTTATGAAACGATTGACGTTGAAATAGAAAGCGATCAACTCTCTGGTCGTTTTACGACTTGTGCACTTTGGGTTAACAATCAATCGAAGATTGCTGATACTTTTACTATCGCTCCTGATACCAAAAACAATGATGGTACATTTAATCTCGTACTTTTAACTCACCCTAACCGTGCCATGCTTATTAATTGTTTCTTAAAAGTTCTTAGAGGCAAATATCCGCTTGATGATCCGCATTTTATCTCGGTTGAGACTTCAAAAGCTAAACTCTCTTTTTCTACCCCAACTGAGTTCTTTGGCGATGGTGAAATATTCTCACAGGCAGACACCTTTAATATTGAAGTTGTGCCAAGAGCACTCAATGTCTTTTCGCTCAAGCTTGGACATAAGAATATGACACCTCTTGCACCAGCTCAGATCGCGCTGTCATGATTTTACTAACAGGAGCGACTGGCTTTGTCGGAAAACAGCTCTTAGAAAAGCTTTTATCCGGCGGTCAAAAAGTTGTTTGCCTGGCAAGAACCCCAACTAAAATTAAGCCTGCACAAGGGCTGATGGTACTCAAGGCCGACCTCGAAAATGCTGATGTTTTACATTCTTCTGTCGATTTAAAGTATCTTGAAGATATCACTCAGGTTATTCATCTTGCTGCCCTCTATGATTTAAATGCAGATTCTAATGCTTGCTATATGGCCAATGTTGTCGGGACGATGAACCTGGTGGCATTAACTCGTAAAATGACCAAGCTTAAAAAATTTATTCATATCAGTACTGTCGCCGTTGCGGGAGATTATCACGGTGATGTGCCAAAAAGTACGGTCGAGTTCGAGCAAAACTTTCCAAACCCATATGCCAAAACGAAGGCTCAAGCTGAGTCGATCGTAAGGCGTGAGCTTGCACCAGAAATGCTTACAATCCTTCGTCTCGGGATAGTTATTGGCGATAGTAAAAGTGGAGAGTTTGATAAGGTTGATGGACCTTATATGGCAATAGATTTCTTCAAAAGCCTATCAATCAAATTGCCATTCTTAAAAGAGATGCCGCTACTTCCATTACCAATGGGGAGCTCTTCAGTTTTGCCGCTAGTGCCGGTCGATATTGTGGTTAATATAATAGAAGAGTCTATTCGTCGTGATCAGATTTTAGGCTGTCACCATATAGTGCTTAAGGATGCCCCTAGTGTCTTAGAGTTTTCGAAACTGCTAATGAAGAACTTAGGCTTTAAGTCTGAGGTGCGCGCTATAGGCGGATCAGTGATGCTTTCTAAAATCTTTAAGAAGCTGCCCCTACCTGATACATTTCCAAAACCTCTAATGGATTATATGGGCAGTCGATGCACTTTCGATGTATCTGATGAAATCGATCTGTTTAAATCTTTAAATTCTTCATCTTGGACTGAAATTCAAGAGTCTTTCTTCCGACAAGCAATTACAAGACTTTAATCACTAGGGCTTTATGAAGCATATTGTGTGCCTGGGCTTTGCGCTTGAAGGGGCAGACTACGATCACGAATTCGAATTTGAATGCGAACGCTTTCGCGTTTCTCATTATTCAATGAATTTCGACGTCAAAATCACAGAAGAAATGATTAAACGTTTTGATGGTCGATGCGACGTTATCGCAATTACCGGTCTGCCTTCAACTTATCAAGTAAAAGACGGCGAGCTCACTCATCCTGAGGTTTTGCGACTTCGAAATATAGCACGAGTGACTCCAATTGTTGATGGTGTCATGCTTAAACGTATCTACCTTCCATGGGCCATGAGGAAGTTCTTCCTCGATAATCCCAGTTGGTTTCAGGATAAATCTTTTGGCGTCTATTCAGGTGTCCTAGACTCGGCCTTTTTGGCTGCACTCACGGATCTTGGAATATCTCCTTGTATGGCCGACCCCTATGTTATAGGAAAATTGCCCTTTGTGATCAGAGGTAAAGCCATGCTTGATAAGTTTATGCAAACTTTATGGCCTGTGCTCAAAAGATTAAAACTCAAAGGCGGATCATTGCCATCTCTTGCTCTTGCCTCAACTCCATCAAGATTAAGTGAGTTCTTCAACTCTGATGTTATTGTGAGCAATGAAAGTCTCCTTATGCTTTTTGATCATGAGCACTTAAAAGGCAAGACACTAATTGTTGATTATCTGAGCAAAAAACTGGAGGCAAAGCTATCGGCCGCTAAAGTAAAAGAAGTCATCTCATGTACACCTCAGATTTTAGAGGAATCAGAATTTAATTTTGCTGTCCTTGAAGCTCTCTTTCAGGCGATGGAGCCAGAGGCAGAGCCACTTGATGACAATAAAATCTTAATCTGGATTGACCGTTTAAAACTTGAGCCTCGTCTTAGAAAAGTAGAGTCCGAACAGCAAGAAACTGAAGCAGAGATTAATAAATACGCTTTTATTATCCATCCTCTTCATGCGGGGCAACTTTTTATGCATCCAGCGGCGAGACCCTTTAGGCCATTTCAAAAAAAACTAGCGCCTTTAGTAGAAAGAGTCGGTGCTTATGCACCGGTCATGTTTTGGGGCACGATTGATGGGGGTAAAAGTGAAAAAACAGGCAAGGAAGTTAAGGGCCTTATCTACACTTTGACCGAAACGCCCGCTATGCTCATGAAGAAGGATCCGGAGGACGTTTACCGTCGTTTGGTTCGCTTGTGTCATACTGCTAAAAACTCCGGCGCAAAGATTATTGGACTAGGTGCCTATACAAAAATTGTAGGTGATGCTGGCGTTACGGTGAATCGTCGAAGCCCTATTCCTGTTACTACTGGTAACTCTTTGTCCGCTTGTGCGACTTTATGGGCAGCGAAGCTGGCCGTCGTAAAGCTTGGAATGGTTGAAATTAAAGATGACTTTTATCACGGAGTAGCGATGATTGTCGGTGCTACCGGTAGTATTGGTGCAGTCTCGGCCAAAGTGCTTTGCCATAATTGGAGCGAAATTGTTCTTGTTGCACCTAGAGCGCATAAGTTATTAGAGCTTAAAGAAGAAATCAAAATTATTGCTCCAAAATGCAAGGTCACCATTGCGACATCTCCAGAATTACATTCAAGGCGCTGTCATTTGATTATCACGACCACAAGTGCCAGAGGACAAAAAATTCTTGAAATTGAAAATGTAAGACCTGGGGCCGTCATTTGTGATGTTTCTAGGCCACTGGATATCTCTGAGGAAGATGCTCTCAAGCGTCCAGACGTGATGGTGATCGAGTCTGGTGAAGTTGAGCTTCCCGGTGATTATAAAATGAAGGTTGATTTAGGGCTTCAGGGAAAAATTGTCTATGCCTGTTTGGCCGAAACGGCTCTACTTGCAATGGATAATCGAAATGAATCTTTTACCCTTTCAAGAAATATCAGCTATCAGAAAGTTTTAGATATTGATCGGATGGCAAGAGAGCACGGAGTGAGATTGTCTCATATTACAGGACACTCCGGTATCATTACTGATCATGAATTTGATTTGTGCAAAAAGCATGCACTAGAAAGACTAAAAACCTGGAAACAAAAAGGCGACGAATAGATGGCCACTCAAAAATATTTCAGCTCACTTAATTATACTTTAGGCAATGAGGATACAGAGCTTGAGGTGAAAATCGTAGAGGAACAAAAACCAAAAAAAATCCTTTCAATTGCTGGATGTGGTTCTAGGGCCTTGCCGCTTTTGAGTTGTGGTGCAAGTGATTTAATTTGTGTTGATGTTGCAAGTGCTCAATTAGCTTTGACAAGACTGAGACTCGCTTGCTATCAAAAACTTTCGCATGAAGAATTTCTTATTTTCTGGGGTTTTCCTCCTTACGCCGCCTATGACTATTCAAAGACGAGAAAAGATCTCTTTATGTCTTTGGACTTAGGTGCTGAAGATCGAACATTTTTTTCAGCAATTTTCATTGAGAATAATTGGAAGACCATCTTATATCTTGGCAAATGGGAGAGGACATTTCAAACCCTTTCTAAAGGCCTGCGTCTTATCTTGGGTAGAGATTATGGCAAACTCTTAAGCTTTACTGATTTGATGAGTCAGACAGATTACTACGAAAATAATTTTCCCTCTAAGCGGTGGGATGCTGTTTTGTTTTTGTTAGGTAATAAGCCTGTTTTTAATGCGCTCTTATATAAAGGGGACTTTATTAAAAAGAATGTTCCTGAGTTGCACTTTGATTATTATAAATCTTCGTTCGATCAGCTTTTTAGAAATGATCTAGTCCGAAAAAGTTTTTTTGCTCACTTATGTTTTTTTGGTGAAATTGAGCATGCTGATGGCAATACCATTGAAGCCCATAAAGATAATTATCAGAAAGTTGCAAAAAGTCTTCAAGCAGGGGCCAAAGTTCAATTAAAGGCTAAAGATCTTCTTAGTGCTGCGGCCGAATTTGAAAATGAGCTCGACTTTGTTTCATTGTCTGACGTGCCGTCGTATTTTAGTGGTGAAATGGAGCGAACATTTCCGGCCCAGCTTCTACCTAGCTTGAAGTCTGGCGCACTGGTGGTGCTTCGTAGCTACCTCCGGGTTCCCGAAGCTGACTGGTCAGGATATGAGGATGTCACGGCGCGCTACTCGAGCCAGATTGCTCTAGAACGGGTGCAAATGTACCGCATTCAGGTCTTTCAGAAAGTTTGACCATCTCCTGACTAAGCCTGACTGAGCTATGACTTTGGCACGTGCTATTTCTGAAATAATTTATTCAGTGATGGCCAGGGGAAGGCCTTAAAGATCAGAGATGATCCCTTCCAACAACAGCCCGCCAAGCCTTCTCGAATATTTAATTTCAATCAACCTCTCCTGGCCGACATCACTAATTAATCGAAAAATGAACTTCTATCGGCTTGTGATCAGATGAATTAGACCAGGCATGAACTTCACTAAAGCGAATTGTAAGACCTCTTGTATACACCTGATCTAGTGCTCCACCGAGTTGCATGCCAAACCACCTACCAAGATCTGGAAAGCGAGTGCGGCCTTGGCCAAGTGAAGCTCGAGAGATTGATATCTTCGACAAGGCTACGTCTAGATATCTTAATCGCTCTCTATTCCAAGTATTAACATCTCCGGCCATGAAGACCGGCCCTTTGTGCGATCTCACTGCTTTAATGACTTGGTCCATATGTTCTTTGAATAAGTTATTTGTGACAAAATTAATGGCGTGAACGTTAACAACAAGAAGGTCTTGTGTTCTTTTTTCAATTTTGAATGTTTGAAGAAGAACTGCTTTGGGGCTGACCACGCCAAATTCATTTACTGTTGATCTTAGCATTCTGTTCGTTTGGGCCGGAGCAACGCTGCCAGTTGCTACACCTTTTACGGCGCCGGAGATGGCAGAGACATAGCTGTTGGCATGAGTGTAAAGGTAATCGTTTTCTAGTAGTGTTGATTCGAGTTCATCGGTTAGATCTACTTCCTGGAATAAATGAAGGTGAGTTCCACGCGAAAGCTTTTCAAGTTCGACACTAAAATTGGCGGCCTAGCCTGCGTGTATATTCCAAACTAATGCTTTTAGATAAGAAGCTGGCAACTTTTCCCGAGAAGTCTGACCAAACGTTCGAGGCGTGTTAGCCTGCGCACTCAAACTTGTAATCATTATTAATATGAGAATTCGCCAATATTTCATGGCACGATCTTAGCTCATTTTTGGACGTCATATATGGCATATCTACCTAATTTCACGCTTCAAACCCCCAATATTACTGATCGATATTACAGTTGTAAGCGTTTTACTCCGATAATAGGTGTTGAGAGGGGAGAAATTAGCATGCGTAACTTATTTTTAACTATATCTATGCTCGTAGGTACTGAGCTCGCTCTAGCTCAACAGAACTCTAGAGCACTCTTGCCAAACCAGCCCGTGCTCTCACAGATGACAGGCAATTGTTATACCCATTCTGGTGCAGACGTTCTTACTGGCATCTTTCTTAGAGAAAATAGACAAACTTCTACCCCTCAGCCACATCCTCTTCTTCTTGGCGGAATTGTCTCTGCAGATATTGGCAGGGCGAATATTAGTTCAGGCTTAACCTGTGACTTTTTTAATGAAGCAAAAAATGTCAGAGGAAATATTTGTTCGGTGGAAGCATTTAATAGTTATGTTGCAAGCACTGGTGTAAGTGTTAAGACAGTAAAAGATAATATCAATCTTTTAGATCGTAATATGAAGAAGCTGCAAGACCTTTTTGATAAATCCTCATGGAGTGATCGCGATAAGGCCAAGGCACTAAAAGCTGCGCAGGATATAGTTAGTGCAACTTGTAATCTTAACGGTATCGCTGATCTAGATAATCCAAATTTCTTAAAGCTGCTGGATGACTCGAGAGAAATTATCTCTCGTTTATCACCAAGACCCGTCACTTTCTCTTCAGTTCTAAGCTCGATCACAGAGGCTGTTATCTCTGGTCCGGGTGTATTTCTATCTCGCAGAATTGGCGACCATTTTAGCTTTAGCTCGCAAAGACGAAATAATATGAACCAAATTCTTGAATCAACTTACGAGGAAATTAATACGGCATGTATGAGCTACGCTACAAGAACAAATAAGCCTAAAGTCGCGAGCAATTTTTTCTCCTCATCTGATCGCTTTACCTGTAGGAACGAGATCTATAAAAAACCAAGATTGAGCCGCGCTCAGACAAAGCCCCAGCTTGATTTTATTGATCGACAAGTCAGAGCTGGATATCCGACGGGTATTTATGTTTGTTCGGCGATCTTTTACGCAAAATATCCGACTATTGGCGGCTACAGAGAACGCGATGGAGATTGTAAAAATGGTGGTGGTCATGCCGTAACTGTTACCGGCATTGAATACCGAAATGGAAAGCGCTTTTTTAAAATCAGAAACTCTTGGGGAACTGGTGCTTGTCGTGGTTTAGACAATGGTCGCAGAGAATGTCGAGCAGGTGGAGTAAGTGGTTGTCCAACCAAAGAAAACTCAATAGATTGTAAAGATGGAGTTTATTATATGTCTGATAACTTCTTATCTCTTGGTCTCTATGGGCATACCCGTTTAACCGTTCCAAGGTCTCGCTAATGAAAGCATTATTCTTTTCAATGATTATTGCTTCCTCTTTTAATGTCTTTGCAGCATCAGAGTTATTTGAGTTTTCTGGTGAAGAACACAAGCTTGCTGAGGTCAATAACCGTTTAGTTAGTGAGTTTTGTCAAAAGAAAGATTGTATTGCGAAGTCAGTTAAGGTTGCGAAGGGCAAGGCTCTCGACGGCGAAGACCCTGCATCAGTCGCTTGTTTAGAGACTATGGGCGGAACTCCTTTTCAAATGCATGATGGTAAAAAAAATGAAGAGAGTGTCTGCGTTTTCAAGGATGGCTCTGTCTTAACTTTTGGCTCAATACGGGCCGAGCTTTATTTGAAATAAAAAAAGGCCTCATTCGAGGCCTTTTTCATAAGTACGTTTAATTTAAAACTAAGAGCCGCACATCACGCAATCTTCAGGATTGTCGATAGAGCAAACCATCGCTTCTCTTTCGGCTTGAGTAAGCTCTGGCGTCTTCTCCACAGTCTCTTTCGTGACTGTGAATTTAACAGCATTAACAGCTGCGCGTGTTCTTAGGTAGTACATGCCTGTCTTAAGGCCGGCTTTCCAAGCATAGAAATGCATTGAAGAAAGTTTGCCAAAATTAGGCTCTTCCATGTGAACGTTAAGTGACATGCCTTGGTCAATATAAGGAGATCTGCCAGCGGCCATATCGATAACGGCACGTTGCTTGATTTCCCATACAGTCTTGTAAAGCTCACGAGTTTCTTCTGGAATACGATCAATGCCTTGAACGGAACCATTGTTAGCAATGATTTCGTTTCTCATTTTATCATCCCAAAGGCCCTGATCAACAAGATCGCGAACGAGGAATTTATTAACGAGAGCAAACTCACCAGAAAGAACACGGCGAACATAGATGTTTGAAGTGATTGGCTCAAAACATTCATTGTTGCCAAGGATCTGTGATGTTGAAGCTGTTGGCATTGGAGCAACAAGAAGAGAGTTTCTTACGCCATTCTTCTTGATTTTTGCTTTAAGCTCGCTCCAGTCCCAGTATTTACCGGTTGGCTTCACTCCCCACATATCGAACTGAAGGATACCTTGAGAAACAGGAGAACCTTCGTAGGTCTCGTATGTTCCGTCTACTGCGGCAAGATCAGTTGACGCCGTAAGGGCTGCAAAATAGATCGTTTCAAAGATCTGATTGTTAAGCTCAAGTGCTTCCTTAGATTCAAATGGTAGGCGAAGACCAAAGAAAGTATCGGCCAAGCCTTGAACACCTAGCCCAATTGGACGGTGACGCATATTTGAATTGCGAGCTTCTGGAACAGGGTAGTAGTTGATATCGATGATTTTATTTAGATTTTGAGTCATGCGATAAACAACGTCATACAATTTCTTGTGATCGTATTCGTTCTTTTCAGTGTCGATGAATCTATTAAGAGCAACTGAAGCAAGGTTACAAACCGCGACTTCATCAGGAGCAGTGTACTCCATAATTTCTGTACAAAGGTTTGAACTCTTAATTGTTCCAAGGTTCTTTTGATTACTTTTCTCATTAACAGCATCTTTGTAGAGCATATAAGGAGAACCGCTTTCAATTTGGCTTTCAAGAATAGCAAACCAAAGATCTTGAGCGCGAATTGTTTTCTTAGCGCGACCTTCATTTTCATACTTAGTGTAAAGTTTTTCAAACTCAGCACCGTAGCAATCAGAAAGGCCTGGAGCTTCATGTGGGCAAAAGAGTGACCACATGCCATCGCTTTCTACGCGCTTCATGAATAGATCACAAATCCATAGGGCATAGAAAAGATCGCGGGCGCGACTTTCTTCAGTGCCTGTGTTTTTCTTCATTTCAAGGAAGTCAAAGATATCGGCGTGCCATGGCTCTAGATAAATAGCGAAGGCCCCTTTTCTTTTTCCGCCGCCTTGATCTACGTAACGAGCAGTATCGTTAAAGACTTTAAGCATTGGAACGATACCGTTTGAAGTACCGTTAGTACCCTTAATGAAAGAGCCTTTGGCGCGAATATTGTGGATCGATAGACCAATGCCGCCAGCACTTTGAGAAATCAGGGCCGTTTGGCGAAGTGTATCGTAAATCCCTTCAATGCTGTCGTCTTTCATTTGCAGCAAGAAACAAGATGAAAGCTGAGCTTTTGAAGTTCCAGAGTTAAATAGTGTTGGTGAAGCGTGAGTGAAATACTTCTGTGACATAAGGTCATAAGTTTCAATCGCAGCATCAATATCGTTCATGTGAATGCCGACAGACACACGCATAAGCATATGGCCTGGGCGCTCGACGATCTTGCCGTCCATCTTGAGCAGGTATGAGCGCTCAAGAGTTTTGAAACCAAAATAATCGTAACCAAAGTCACGCTTATCAACCATGGCCTTATCGAGGCGCTCGGCGTTTGCCATGACAGTCTCGTAAAGCTCTTTTGAAACAAGTGGTGAATGCTCACCAGTCATCGAGTTTACGAAATTATACATAGATTTAATATTTTCTGAGAAGCATCCGCGTGTTTCCTTGTGCAGGTTAGAAACAGCGATACGTCCAGCAAGCGCGGAGTAATCAGGGTGCTTAGTCGATAGGTAAGCTGCAGTTTCGGCTGCCAACTGATCGAGTTCGCGAGTTGTGATTCCGTCATAGATACCTTCGATCACTTTTTTGGCAATGATCGATGAATCAATGAACTTGCTGTCTAGATCATGGGCGAGTGTTTCAATTCGCTCAGTAATCTTGTCAAATTTAATGGGTTCTTTTTCCCCACTTCTAGTCAAAACGTACATCTGTCTCTCCTTCCTAGGATTGGCATAAGGTGTGTGGCCTTATGCCTAACGTGTGCTTGTGTGTTTTATTAAAAATCTGCGTCTAAAGTGAAGTTTTGCGTTTCACGGTTACCTAGAACACCTGAACGTTGGTATTCAGAAACTCTCTTCTCAAAGAAGTTTGTTTTACCTTCAAGAGAAATGAGCTCCATCCATTCAAATGGATTGGCCGTACCGTAAACTTTCTTAACGCCAAGTTGCTCTAGCCAGTGATCAGCTACGAACTCGATGTACTTTGACATGAGAATTGAGTTGATTCCAATAAGAGATACTGGGAGTGCCTCAGTGATGAATTCTTTTTCAATTTCAACCGCTTCCATAATGATCTCTTTGATCACTTCATGGGAAACTTGGTTTTCTTTTGAAAGAAGTGAGTGCATGTGACAAGCAAACTCACAGTGAAGACCTTCGTCACGGCTGATGAATTCGTTTGAAGTGCATAGACCTGGCATTAAGCCGCGCTTTTTGAGCCAGTAGATGGCGCAAAATGAGCCAGAGAAAAAGATCCCTTCGATGGCAGCAAATGCAACTAGGCGATGAGCAAAACTCTTGTCGCTTTTAATCCACTTAAGTGCCCACTTAGCTTTCTTTTCAACACAAGGAAGAGTGGTCATAGCATTGAAGTGCTTATCTTTTTCCTTAGGGTCTTTGATATAGGTGTCAATCAATAGGCTGTAGGTTTCGCTGTGGATGTTCTCCATGGCGATTTGAAAACCGTAGAATGTTCTGGCTTCTGGAATTTGTACGTCGTTATAAAAACGTAGCGCTAGGTTTTCATTTACGATTCCGTCACTGGCTGCGAAAAACGCAAGAACGTGACTAATGAAATGTCTTTCGTCGTCGTTAAGCTTTTCCCAATCTGTAAGGTCGGCCCCAAGGTCGATTTCTTCAGCTGTCCAAAAGACGGCCATATGTTTTTTATAGAGCTCCCAAACCGAGTGGTATTTTAATGGGAAAAGTACAAAGCGGTTGTCGCTAGGGGTGAGAATTGGATCCACCGGAGCCTCCTAAATCAAATGTCATAAATACAACGGTCAGGATTGTGTGTTGTGTGCGACCGTAGATATACAAATTCCTAGTCTTGGTTGTGTGTGTAAGATTTTGGTTTTTAGTATATCCAAATAAAGCGTAACAAATGACCGCTTTAGTGAACAGAATAAAAAATAGATGATTGGGAAGTTCGAATAAAAATGATCTATAAAAGTTTTGTTTTTGGGGCTTGACGGCCAATGTTCATGGGCGTTTTCGCGGTTTAATTAGGTTCTAGATTTCTTCTATTTTTTCCTTACACTCAAATGACTAAAAGCATTTAGAGCGAAGCGTAAAAATGAGCCCAAAAAAAGGGGAGCACGAATGCTCCCCTAGATCACTTATAAATGTCAGAATACTGTCGATTACCAGGGATATTGGTCTTGACTTCTTTTGTCTTCTACTAGGATTACTTCAGTTATTAAAGCTTCTCCACGGGCCATCAAGAAAATGTCAGCTGCTTGCATTTCAAACTTATCAAGTGAGATCTCAAAGCTTCCTGAGCTCGCTACAGCGCTGTCACAAGCAGCTCCTTGATAGAATCCACGAGCACAGGCGCGGATTGAACTATTTCTTCCGGCAAGCTGTCCCTTGATGATGATCTTTTCAAACTTCTTGGCCGCAGTGGCGTAATCAAGGCGTAAAAGCTGATCAAGAAACACTCTGTCAGCACCAACTCGCTGATGAACTGAAACTCTTAACTCATTTGACTTAACAAGCTCGGCAGCAAGTTCATTCACCATGACTTGGCCATCGAATACGATTTTGATTGCATCACCTTGTTGAATTTGAACTGTATCTCTTTGAGCAAAAGTGAAAGTAACCTGTCCATTTTGACGATCGAGGTACTGGGGAGCACCAACTCTTCTGCCATCAACCATGAGCTGCATTGAAGTTACTCGTTGGCCCATTGGATTGCCTTTGAGAATGATTGTTTTAAGTTCTTTGCCTTCATGCTGACGATTAAGTTTTAGGACTTGTTTTAATGGGATGACTGAAACAAATCTTTCGCGCTCAAATGAAGTGACCCATTCGCTGCGTGGATTGCCGTGACCGCCACCTTGAGAGCCATCATCTTTGAGAGTCGCTACAATACGATCGATATAAATACTGCCATCCAATTTCATTTTTAAAGTTTGAATATCGCGACCAATCACGCGATCACCGGCAGGAATCTCGAACACAACCGATTGATCATAGCGCCAACCGACGTTTTGAGGGTAAGAAATAGCACGGCCATTAATTTCAACTTGGGCCGTTGCAAAGCTACTTGAAGAGGTCGCAAAAAGTTCAATTTTAATTAGCTTTTGTCCTCGTGCACTTTGATCGAGATCAAGAATATTTCTAAGGGCCAAGGTGGTATAGCCACTCACATAGCGGCCTAGAACTTCTTCGACTTCAAAGCGATCACCACGTTGTTGACCATGACCTCTGCCAAAGCCTTGGGCCGATGCTTCGCCTAAAGAGACGATGCCGAGTAATAATAAAAATGTACTTAATACGAAGCCTTTGAAAGTTTGCATAACTTCCTTCCCCCAGTTGCAATTAAATGGACCAGTCATTGGCCAATTGTGCGAATGCCTAAGACAAAGCAGGCCGTATGCCAAAGAAAAGTACTTCGATTGGGGACAGGTTGGCCCTAACTGGGGTCAAAAGGGCTTCAAGAGCTATGGTGTGGATGTATTTTCCGAACCTTGCGTAGTGTTAAAATTTCAATTTAAAGACTGGAGAGTCTTGCAATTTTTTCCTGCGCTTATCATATTCTTGGGTCGTTTTAACTGAAGAGTGGCTCACCTCACGGGCCACGGTGTAAATGTCGACACCGTGCTCGAGTAACTCTCCAATGAATGTTGCTCTGGCCGAGTGGGGAGAAATCTTAAAGTTTAAACCAATTTTCTTGGCATAAAAATCCACGATCTCATTAACGGTTCTCGGGTTTAGAGGCTTATTAAGTTTGCTGGGATCGGCCGGGTTGCGAGTCGGCTGGAAAATCGGATCATTCGGCGAGAGCTCGCGGTTTTGTGATCTCATCCACGATAGATAGTGCTCTAGCGCTTCAACACAAAGAGGATGTACTAGCTTTTGACCTATTTTTCCGCCCTTACCCTTGAACTCAAAAACCTTCGAGTCGTTGATCTCACGATAGTCTTTGTAGCGCAGGTTAAGAACTTCGCTTTTTCTAAGTCCGGTGGTGAAAAAAGTAATCAAAAGCGCCATATGCATGGGGCCTGACTTTGAATTCATATCAATGGCGCTAAAGATCTCTCTGACTTGGCCAGCGTCTAAGGCCTGGGTAGGGGAGACGACCTCTAAGCGCGGGCGTTTGACTGAGGAAGCCGGGTTAAAATGACAAACACCTTTTTCGACTAAGAAGTCACAATAGCTTGAGATGCACGCCAGTTTTCTTGCGACAGTTTTAGGCGCTAAACTCATGGGAGCATCACTTAGATAGTTTCTGTAGCTAATGACATGCTTTCGCTCAAGATCATCAAATCCCTTCACATCTTTGGCGTTAATAGAGAGCCAATCAATGAACTTAGACAGATCGCTTTGATAACTCGAGCGCGTGTGCACAGATGTGAAATTATCGAAAAATTCACGATACAGTTCGAATGGATTAACGAGCTTTGGTGCGGCCATAAGATTATTATACATTGCGGCGTAAATAGGCGAAATCTGGCATATTTTGCACTATGTAAATAGGTGAGGGTTGATTTAAAAGAATGCTGCCATGTGTCATTATGTCGCTATGAAAGCATTCACCGCTCTACTTCTATTAACTAGCTCAGTTAGTCTGGCTGACATGGCCCCTAAGGCTATCTTTGGCCCCGACAATAGAACTGCGCTCGATAGCTATGCCTATCCCTTTGGCGCCGTTGTTAGGCTAGTGAACACAGAAGGTGGGCATTGTAGCGGCAGCCTGATTGGACGCGATCTCGTTCTAACCAATTCACATTGCATGATCGAAGAATCAGGAAGCGCTAAAAAATCAATTCAAGCTACCATTCACGGACTGCCGGGCTATTCACCTAAAGTCGCCGTTTCGAGTTTTATTTCAGGCACTAGAGACTATAAGGACGAACCACGCTTTGATTGGGCCTTGGCCAGATTAAAAGAGCCGATTGGCGATGTGGTTGGATGGTTTCGCTTGGCGAACGCGGCGAAAGTGGGAAGTGGTTTTACCTTGGCCGGTTTTTCTGGCGATTTTAAGCGCGGTGAAGTGGCAGGCGTTCACGCTGGCTGTTCACTTAAAGGTCCACTTGGTGGTCTTGGCGTGATGATGCACGACTGTGACATGACTAAAGGTGCATCTGGTTCATCAATTTGGAAGATCGAAAATAAGCTTGCTTATATTCATGCGCTCAATAGTGCACAACTTGGCAAAGACGATGAGCACGATCACTGGAGCGAAGAGGCGAGCAACCTGTCGGTTCCGGTTGAAACTTTTCTCGATCAAGCCAAGCAGGAGTTAGCAGCTTCTATAAGTTATGACGCTGGTTTGGTTATCTGTAACACCAGAGATAAAAAAGATAAGTTCGCCTTTGGTTTTTACAACGCCTCTTTGAGTGTCTCAAAAGGTTGGGTTTCAATTGCTGCCAATGAATGTGCGCAAGTTAAACTTCCTAAGCCAGTGGCCAAGGGGAGTGAGTCTTATCGTATCTACTCCTATGCAAAGGAGCACGATATTAACGGTGAATTCTCCAGAGAGTATTGCACCGGTGGATTTTTTCCATTTGAAAAAAACGAAGGCGATTGCAGCAATTCAAAAATAAAAATGTTTACCAGTATCGGGAATACAAAGCCCGGCCATATTATAAGAATTGATCTTTAAGGGGTTTTAAATGAAAAAGTTATTTGCAGCACTACTACTTCTCTCCAGCTTTTCATTGTTTGCGGCCACAGTACAAACAAGTTTCAAGACGACGATAAGATTTAATCGCGCCGATGGAAAAGTAAAAAAGCTTGCGAGTGTGAGACTGACAACTTTACATGAAAGCGAAGCTAGTTTGCTTAGACCATCATTAATAGAGGAATGCTCTCTTACGGCCGGCAAGTATGATCTATTCAGCCTCTTAACAGACGAAGAGACCTATGGCTGCTTAGGTACTAAGAATACTTTGGTGATGAGTACAGAAACATTACAAGGCATCGTCGATCGCAGTATTGCCATGTCCATCTTCGCTTCAAGTGATCTGTTCGATACACTTCAAAATATGATCGATAACGGCAAGATTCAAAGCGATGCACCAGGCGGCTCTATCAACTCAATTATTAATCGCTTAGGTCGAGGAATTCTTGGTGGCGGTACAACTGAACTTATGCGCCTGGATGGAACGACTAAGTTTAAAATCCAAGATGATCGAGGTCTCGAGTCTTTTGACGTAGAAATGTCGATTAAGAAAGTGGAATACCTGAATTAATCAGGTATTTGCAGTAAGAAACAGTTAGCTTTCCTTCAATGACCATCCGTGAATAGAGCTCCACTATAGAGGGAGCTCTTTTTATTTATGGGTTCATTGGAGGAACTATGTCTTTTAAAACCAGCGCACTAGCGCTTGCGGTGATGTCGCTATCTTTGCCAGTCCTGGCCGATCAGCATCACTCTTTTTCTTCAGAAGCTTTTCACGCAGAAGTTCTCGGTGGTGAGCGCGACGCTATCGCTACGATTATGCTCAAGCAGCCTCACGCTGAGCTGGCTCACCTTAATGAGTTAGGTATGGATATCGCCGGTGTGAACCGTGCAGCTAGCGAAGTCGACGTTGTTGTTAATGATTGGGATCTAGAGCGTTTGGAACTGGCCGGATTTAGTGTTCGTTTTGATAAAGCTCAGAAGCTTTATGATAAGGGTCTAGATTCTGAATACAAAGAGCCCGCCGAAGTTGAGCAAATGCTTCGCGAGATCGCTGACGCCAACCCTGAGATTGCTAAGCTTGAAAGCATTGGTAAATCATCTGAAGGTCGCGATATTTGGGCGCTTAAGATTTCTGATAACGTAAGTGAAGATGAAGCAAATGAATCTTCAGTTCTTTTCAATGGAATGCACCACGCCCGTGAAGTCATGACTCCAGAAGTTGTGCTCGATGCAGCGGCTTGGCTTGTAACTAACTATGTTGCGGGCAACGAAAAAGCGGTTTCATGGGTTAATAATAACGAAATCTATCTTGTCCCTATGGTTAACGTAGATGGTAACGCTAAAGTTTGGGCCGGCTCTCGTATGTGGAGAAAAAACACAAACTACGGTCACGGCGTTGATATTAACCGCAACTATCCCTATCAGTGGGGCGCTTGTAATGGTTCAAGTGGTTCAACTTGGTCGGACACTTACCGTGGTCCTGCTGCAGGATCTGAGCCAGAAGCTCAGGCGCTTATGGGTTTAGTTTCACGTGTTAAGCCGGTATTTGATATTAGCTTTCACTCTTATAGTGAAATCGTAATTTACCCAATGGGTTGTAAAGGTGCTCGCACTGGTGGCAATCGTTCAGTTGTTGAAGGAATTGGCGCCGAGCTTGGTCGCTTAGTTGACTATGAGCCAGGCACTGCTTGGGAACTTCTGTATTCAGTAGACGGCGGTGATATCGATTGGATGTATGGAGTTGAACAAGTTCTTCCGTACGTACTTGAAGTTAATAGTTCACGCCAGGGCTTTCAGCCATCTTATTCCCAGTGGAGAGATGTGACTGTTGATCGCGTTCGCCCATCTTGGCAGTACCTTCTCGATCGTATGGCCGCCTCTGGTCTTAAGGGTCGTCTAGATGTTGAGAATGCTTCTGAGTACCGCGTGAAAGTTGAGCGTCTAGAAAATGGTGTCATGGCCGAAGTGATTGACTACAAAGTTAATCCAAACGGCAGCTTCCATATTGTTTTAGACAAGGGTGATTACAAAGTAAGCGTGCGCCAAAATGGTCGCACCGCCAGTGATATTCAAAATGTTAGCGTTGGCGAAAGCTTGCTGACTTTTGAGCCAAAACTATAAGCATAAAGCCAAAGCATAGGGTCAGGAGAAAGTTTCCTGGCCCTCCATTTCCACCGTCAAGATCAATACTTCCGCAAGCTCCAGCTAGACCGCCAAGTTCTTTATCGTTTGGATAAAGATAGGTAATAGCATCGGCATCATCTTCAGTTAAAAACTCATTAACCACACCGGCGACAACAGAGTAATACATAAGCGAGTACTCTATATTTGAATGTCCTATGCCGATAGCGTGACCTAGTTCATGGGCAAATGTTGATACACGCGCCAGCTCATCGACATCATCAAACCTTGTTGCTGCAGTATCATTAATCGCGACCACTCCTCTTGGAGCTGTGCCGGTCATGCCACCTTTGGCCAGGGTCGAAGCTTCGGGGAAAGTGGCGGCGTCATCGCTACAACCAACGACAATCTCGCCGTTTGCGGCCAAGGCCACCATTTGCGATGTGGTCGATGAGGCAGGGATACTTATGCTTGCACCAAGCTTAAACTTTACTCTCGAAGTAGAGACGCTATTCCAATAATCATCGACTGAGCGCTGAACAAAGTCTCTAAGTTGAGCGGCCGTTAGCCCAGCATTTGGGCAGTCACTATCGCCGACTCTGATGCTGATTTCATCTGGGTAGCGAGGAGGATTTCTAAATAATAAGAGAAATGCTTGAGCTTCAAAACTAATGAAGAATGCAAGAAGTAGATATTTCATGGAACAAACACCATTGATAAGAGGTAAGCAAAGGTTCGGCGATCACCACTAAAGGCGCGCTGTAAAAAGACATCGGCCCTGGCGCCCCACTGGGGACCAGTGACGTATTCAATGCCAATATCTAGGCTGCTTGTATAAGATGTACTCGATTCTGTGGGAGCATAAAATGTAGCCGTGCCTGAACCGTCAGGCAGTTGAACTTCTTCACCATCGCCAGAAATTCTCGTCCAAAATGTTCCAACACCAAAACGAAGCAGCATTCTTTCCGAAAAACGATAGGCACCATGCCATAAAAAGACCATGGTGCGCTTGGAGTACTCGTCCTCGGTTCCAGTATGAAAGGCCATGCCAATTTCTGGTGCTAGAAAGTATTCATTAAATAACGGGAAATAAGTTGTTAGTGAAAAATAGGGATTGAATTGAAAATGATCTTTGGAGCCGTCGACTTCGTCTTGATAGCGGGCAAAGCTTGGAACGTAAGTTCCCATACCAATGCCAACAGCGTGAACCTCAAGGCAAATAAAGAGCATTAAAAAGGGGATGATTTTTTTCATCCCCAATATTTATAAGGCTATAAATCAATTGAAAAGCTTTATCTTTGCGTGCCTGAGTTGGTTGAGCCAGAAGCCGGCGCCGTGGCGCGTGGATAGGCTCCATTGCCTCTGCCTCCGTCATTAACACGAAGAGAGTTTGATGAGTCGAGTGCAAATTCACGATTACGGTAAGTTGTGAATTTTTGTGAGTATTCACAACTGTCATTTTGAAATGATTTTAAGTTCTGAGGAATTTCGCCACAGTTACGACGAACTTTCGCCAAAAGTTCTACGCATGTTTCAGCTTTTTGATCGCGCTTTTTAACAACCGATGCACATGTATATTTTGAGTCAACAGTTGAACTTAAGCCGTAGGCCATAAGGTTAAGTAGTCCATGAATACGTCCTGGACAGGCTTCTTCTGAAAAAAGAAAATGTTTTTTAACACGACAAAAGCCTTCGCCTGAAGATGGAACGGCCCAAGTGTAGTCACATCTGGAGTAGTCATTGAATGAGTGACTGTTATCTTGCATACAGGTGTTGAGACTTCTGCAAGCTTGCTCAGTTTTTGGTTCAGATTCGACACAAGTATCGCGTCTTACCAAACATTCTTTAACTTCATCACACGAATCAACACTTGCTTGGCATAGAATTCGAGCTGAATCCATATTGTCTTCGCATTCTGTCTGCGCATGCAGATTTAAGGTAAATGCAGTTAATATCGTTAGAAATAGGGCTTTCATGGGCTCTCCTCGTTGTGTTTATTATGACATTTATTGATCAATAAATCAGATAGGAAAAATCTGATCTATATAATTTACTTAAACGCTCGGGTAATCCATATTGAAGCCAACTTGAACAGGGATTCCGACATGAAATCAGTACTTTGCATTTTATTTTTACTTTTGGCCTTTAATGCCAAGTCAGAAATCACTATTGGAAACTTTCACTCAGTTGATCCCGATCAATCAATTTTTCGCGGCAGAGAGCCAAAGTCACGTGTACTCGAACTTGCTTCACTTGAAATTAGCGACGTCATCATCTTAAAAAATGATACTAGAGGTGAAGTTGTGAAGGAGTTAGCACAGCTAAAACAGATGGGGATTACTTCACACCATATCCCTTTTAGATGGAAAGGCTTTGAGTCGGTTCAGCTGGCCTGTGAGCAATTGATTGAAGGAATTCAAGTGCTAAAGTCGGTTAAGAAAAATGGTGGCAAAACTTTTTTCCACTGTACGGCGGGTGAAGACAGAACAGGTGCTTTGGCCGGGCTATATCGTATGATGAGCGAAGGAATGACTCGTGACCAAGTTCTTGAAGAAGAAATGTGTCCACGAGGCTATAGCGATGGCAATGAACATAAGCCGTATTATGTCACATCAAGCATCCATAAAGAGCTCACGCCCATCTTCTTTGCCATGGCCAGACAGATTGAGCGCGGCTATCTAAGTATCGATAAGCTTAACAAAGATGTGTGCAAGACTCTCAAAGTCTATCCAACAAAATTTAAATGTCGTCCATGAAACTTGAATTTTGCCCATAGTGCCTGAGTAGCATAGATCCCAAGATACACAAAAGCATAAGTCATATTGTAATGCTCAATTGCAATCATCGTTATCGCAAGCGAGCTTACAATCAGTCTTACAAACTCAAACGGCTTGGCCCACGAGCGCGACTCTAATAGCGCTGCCCAAGAGGTCGCCGACATCCACAACAGGATTCCCACTATCATCTTTTGTGAGTAGGAGAGTGGGGATTCATGATGAGTCACAAGTAGCATAAGAGGGAAAGAACTCATCAGTCCAAGAATAATGCTCGCTCTTGCACCAGAGATTTCTTTTGATTGAAACTTTTCTTGTGTCTTCGCATTTGCTTCGGGTCTAACGTAGGCAGTTCTCGGTGGAAGATCGGCCGGTCTCCAGCCTATTGGCATAAACCAAAGTCTAAACTTATCAAACCAGCTTTTTGTCGCCATCATGTCGTCAAATAGAAACTTCCACCACTGAATATTAATTGCAACTGGATCCCAAGTTCTCGGTGGCGTTGTCACGCCAAAATACGGTTCTTCTTTTTCTTCTACCCAAGAGCCAAAAAGCTTATCCCAAATAATGATAAACCCACCAAAGTTTTTGTTTCTATACTGCTTGTTGCAGGCGTGATGAACACGGTGGTGAGAAGGAGTATTAAGCCAAGACTCAATCCACAGAGGAAGCTTTGGAACGATTCTGGTGTGAGGAATAAGTTGAAGAATTAAGTGAAAGGCAACCATGGGAAGAACCCACTGGGCCGGGAAAAATAGAGCGAGCGGCCAGTAAAAGAAAAATGATGCTGCTCTTTGAGTGAAGCTTGCTCGCAGGGCCACGGCATAATTGAGTTCCTCAGTTGAGTGGTGAGGCATATGGGCGGCCCATAAAATATTGATGGAGTGCCCAGCGCGGTGAAACCAGTAAAAAAGAAAGTCTACGCCTAGAAATAATAATGTGAAGCTGAGCCAGTTGGCTTGTGGGTCGGTGAACGCAAAATTTTGATTAAGCCATGAGTAAGCCGGAAAAAACATCGTCGCGACAATGACATTTGTACATTGATTGAGAATGGCTGTTCCAAGACTGGAGATACTATCTTGAAAGGTGTACATGCCGTTTTTCTTAATCAAGCAGTAGGTAAACTCGGCAAGAACCAATAATAGAATAGGAATAGTTAAAACGGCATAAATGTTTACAGGCATAGCTCCCCCTTATAAACTAAATTTAGCTCAAAGATTGTATGAGTCATTAACCTAGGTTCAGAATGTACGACGAGCTTTTTCAAAAATATCAACAAATTGGCGGCATTTCTAACCAAGCGTGGACCAAAGTTGTTTCCACCATGCATGTTAAAAGCTTGGATAAGGCAGAGATATTCCTTAGACCAGGGGATTCCTCACACACGTTTGCGCTTATTCTTGATGGCGTTGGTCGACATTACTACGTCGATGATCAGGGTAAGGAGTGGACCAAATCTTTTGCAGGGCCTGGAGATCTTCTTGGCGCTTATGCTGAGATGTTGCAGGCTCAGGACTCGCGCACTTTTATCGAGGCTGTCTCGCCTATGAAGGTGATTCAAGGTGGCAAGCGTGAGTTAGACCTCATGCATACCAGCGAGTGGGATGGGTTATGGCGAAAATTGGCAGAGGATCATTTCATTAAGAAAGAAAATCGCGAATACGAATTTCTTAAATTCGATGCACTGGCGCGCTATCAATCTTATATGAAATATTATCAACATCTAGATCATTTGGTTCCAAGAAAGTTTGTGGCCAGCTATCTAGGGATTACGCCTCAGGCCCTGTCTCGCATTACGATTAAAAACTAATTAATCATTATACTTTTGATACTTATTAGCACGTCTTCTCATTTGACCGGCTTTCAAATGCTTTTGCGAGAGATCATTTTGAGCGTTAAGAATTTCTGCGCGTTTAGAGTTGAGACTAGCGATCAAGACATCTATTTCATGCTGAGGAGCTCTACTGGCATACTTGGCCTGCAGATCACTTTCAATGCGATACATCTCATGCTGAAGAGTGTTGATGGAGTTTTGTTTTTCGATAATTTCTTGTTCAAGCTGCTCTAATTTATAAACATCTTTGGCGCTGATTAAGACCTTTTGAAGGTTCGCGCGTACAGAAGCAGGACAGTAGTTCACAACGACATCTTCACCTTTAAGTGTACTTTCCCAGACGTTTCGTTGCGTACAATAAGACTTCACGCCTGCAATATATCCAGCCTTAAGTTCATCAAGATTTGGACTTATACCGTGCTCTTTACAAGCTTCATGGGCCATAGAGTTAATACTACTAAATGAAGCGGGAGAGTTTACAAATTTTTGACTGGCGTAGAGCTGCCAGTCTTGTGTTTGGCAGCTTTCTTTAGACATGGTGGTACAGCCAGATATGAAAATAATAGCAAGCAACCAGATGAGCTTTTGCTTCATTATGAATCCCATGTTTTTAACTCGCTTAGAACTTGGATCAGCTCCATTCCTTCACCTACCGCAGCAGTAGGAGTGTGATTGATCAAGGCCCCATCACTAAGTGCTCTAAGCTCTGTTACGGCCAAATCAACATCGCTTAAGGACATAATGGCTTTAGGTCGATGAATTTTGGCCAACAGCTGATCCTTTTTGAATTCTTCTCCTGGCTTAACAACCGGCTCAAAAAGGCCACCGACAGGAGCAAAATACGTTGTGTAGTTTTTAAGCTCACTCCACTTTCCGGGTTCAATTTCGGCCATGAGGTTTTCATTAAAAACTTTTTGCTTATATAGAAAGTAGAGGAGTCTAGCGCAATCACTCCTGGCCGCTTTTGAGTCGGCTACTTCTTCACTACCGAGTTCGACGGTGAAAGAGAAAACATCATGAGCTTTTCCAAGTCCTCTTTGTTCTAGGTGTTCGTGTAGTTTTACCCAGGGCATAAAGCAGGCTTCATCCATTGCACCGTCAAATTCATTGGGAATAATTAAGGTGTATGGAGAAAGTAGGTCTGGAGCATATTCCTTTTGGTATTCAGCGCTGTAGAGATATCTGCAGGCCACTGGTCCGGTATGAAGATCCAACACAATATCCGCCGATGTGGCGAGCTTTTGCAGCAAGAGGTTCAGCTTTTTGTTCTCGCTGATATGCAAGTGTTCACTTGCAAGCCTTTTTATCTCGTTATTGCATGTACTGAGGAGCTCAAGCTTAAACAGCTTTCTAAGATCACTCCACGGCTTGTCTTTATGCTGATCAAGGAATTTATCGTAATCAATGAGCGTGCTTAAATCGGTGTAGTTTCTATTCCAGTTATTACCTGTGATTGAATTATAGCGTCCCTGAGATGCTGTTCCATGTTTTGTATTGGTGGCATTTGGATTAGCAAGAGGAATTAAGGTAATGGAGCCATTGATTGGATTTTTAGAAAGAACTCGCATCAGTTCCATAATGGCCAGATTGCCTTGAAGTTCAGAGCCATGAACGCTAGCCTGAATGTGAACATGTGGCCCGGGCTTAGGCCCGCTCACCCTGTAAAGAGTGATATTTAATGAGTCGCCAGAGGGAAGTTCTTTGACCG
>PBCC01000077.1 GCA_002716825.1 Halobacteriovorax sp.
CAGTGAGAAAGAACTTCAAAAATCTAGCCCATACAAAGAGGGTAAGATTTATTTGCAGGGACTTTCGGGCATGCTGGCCCCTTTGATGCTTGAACCAAAAAGTGGAGAGCGGGTTTTGGATATGGCCGCGGCACCAGGTAGTAAAACAACCATGCTGGCCGGTCTGATGAATAATCAAGGCAGTATAGATGCTATCGAACCTGATTATATCCGTATGGAGCGTCTAAAGTTTAACTGCAATATCATGGGCGTAGAAAATACTGAGTTTCATCAAATCGTTGGAGAGAAATTTAAGAAAGAAGAGGCCGAGCTCTACGATGCAGTCTTGGCGGATGTACCTTGTTCAGGCGAGGGGCGTTTTAATCTGCACGATAAACCGAGTTATATTTTTTGGAAACATAACACTGTTCCTAAATTTGCCAGACTCCAGTATAAAATTTTGAAAGCGGCGATTAGACTTACCAAACCAGGTGGCAGAATCTTGTACTCAACTTGTACGATGAACGACCAGGAAAATGAGGGAGTCATCTTACAGGCTTTAGAAGAATTTCCAGAACTCTCGTGTACAGCGTTTAAAACACCAATCAATAATATTGAAGAATATGAACCAGTTTCAAAAGGCGCGCTCAAAGCGCTTCGAATCACTCCTTCACCCCGTTTTGAAGGCTTCTTTCTTTGCCTATTAAACAAAGCTTAGAGAAGGGTTGCCACCGGGACTAGCGCGCCTTATTGTCAGCAGGTGAGTGATTTAAAAATAGAGAATAAATACGTCTTAATTCTTGCTGCAATTCAATTTGCTCATATTGTCGACTTTGTTGTTCTCATGCCTCTTGGCCCAACTTTAATGTTGGACTTCGGGATTACACCAACTCAATTTGGCTCAGTCGTTTCATCCTATAATTTTTCGGCTGCATTATCGGGACTTCTCTTTAGTACGATCGCCGATCGCTTTGATCGAAAACGTTTACTTAATATTGCCATGATTGGCTTTATTCTAGCGACGATTCTTTGTGGCTTAGCGCCAAGTTTTATTTTGCTCTTAAGTGGCAGAATCCTTACTGGTTTGTTTGGTGGCGTTTTAAATATTCTGGTTTTTGCACTAGTGACAGACTTGGTTCCCTATCAGCGCCGTGGCAAAGCAATGGGCACTGTGATGGCTTCTTTTTCTGTTTCTAGTGTTGTAGGCATCCCTATTGGACTTGCTATCGCCGATGCATTCTCTTGGCATTGGACGTTTTTCTTTATCGCTTTCTTTTCCTGCTTTATTGCCTTTTGGGGTTACAAGGTTTTACCAGCAAGTCCTGCAACAGAAGTAGCGAAGCCTGTTAAACAAGTGCTTTTGCGCTTTTTAACCATGCTTAAAAAGACGGACTATCTTAGGGCCTATAGCCTCATCTTAATGAGTGCCATGTCGATGTTTCTTTTGATTCCATTTTTAAGTCCTTACGCCGTAAATAATATAGGAATCGAAACTTACCAACTGAAATATATGTATTTTGTGGCCGGGCTTTGTACGGTTGTAACGGCCAGGGCCATTGGCAAACTGACAGATTCGCAAGGAGCACTTAAGATTTTTTCCATGCTTGCTCTGATTTCGATCATACCGGTTTGGATTTATACCCATACAGGTCCAATGAGCTTTGCCGCTTATCTTTTACTGAGTGCACTCTTTATGACGGTTGTTTCTGGCAGAATGATTCCGGTCATGACGATGATCTCAGAGGTTCCAGAGGTAAGTGAACGTGGAACTTTCATGGGACTACTTAATTCCATTCGTTCTTTTGGGACAGCTAGTGCCACACTCTTTGCAGGTCTTATGATTTCAGAAAGTTCGACAGGACAATTAGTCGGATTTGAAAGCGTCGGCTATATCACTATTGCCCTTACACTCATTTCTATTTTTGTTGCTGCAAGAGTCTATAAGCTTTCAAAGAATCTAGCGATCGCCTAATACATTTTTAAGTGCCACAAGTTCTTCATCGCGACTCATCCATGACGTCACAAAACGGTAGATGTCACCTTGCCAGGGATAAAACTTCGCACCTGCTGCTTGAAGTTGATCGACCACAGGAGAGGGTAAATGAACAAAGACTTGATTGGTTTTTGACTTTAAAGCTAGTTCAAAAGAGTGATCAGTAAAAACTTTAGAAAGTTTGGAGGCTTGATCATTGGCCTGCTCTGCTAGATCTCGCCACAAATCGTCTTTAAGCATCGTGATAAATTGTGAGGAGTAAAACCTTGTCTTTGACATCAGTTGACCAACTTGCTTATGGCAAAAGACGAGTGAATCACTGAAGTTTAAATTGAATAATATAACCGCTTCGGCCATAAGGGCGCCATTTTTAGTTAAGCCAAAACTTAGTACATCTGGCTTAGCAATATTGATAAACTCCTTGGCCGTTAAGTTTTGTGCGACTAAGGCATTGGAGATTCTGGCACCATCAATATGTAAAAGCAGATTATATTGATCACAAAAGCTTCTGATATCTCTTAATTCTTGAAGAGAGTAAACATCTCCCCATTCACTTGATTGAGTAATGCTTACCGCACATGGCTTTGCGGCGTGTGGTTTCATGGCAATTGCTTTTTCAACCCAAGCTTTCGCCTGGACTAGATCGAGTTTACGCTCAGGTGTTGAAAAAGTACGAAGCTTAGCTCCGGAGAGTAAGAGTTCTGGCGCCTGACCCTCATCATTATGGAGGTGGGCTTCTTGCGTTGTTAGAATGGTTCCAAATGGTGAGCAGATTGACCTAAGTGCAATGCAATTGGCTGCAGTACCTGTTGAGGTTAGGACATACTCTAGTTCTTGATCAAAAAACTTTGCTAATATACCTTTCAGTTTCAGACTGGATTCGTCATTTCCATAAGAGGCTGAATTTCCATGATTCGCCTTACTAAGGCTTTCAAGTATAAGAGGGTGAGCGCTGGCGGTGTTATCACTTCTAAAATCCATAGCGGCATTCTAAACCTAGCTGTGACCGTGGGGCAAGAACTCTTAAATAAATTGGGTTTTAAACCGAAAAATAGGTATGAAAAAACTAATCATTTTACCGCTTATTTTTCTTGTCTCATGCCAGCCGGTTAGAAAGCCAGCATCACAGGGTAATGATCTTAAAAAGATCGTTGAGCAATTTCATGAACGTGTGCAAGAGCCTATTAATAGCATGCAAGAATGTCTTGAAGTACTGCCCTATCACTATCAAAAACTCTTCGCACTTGATTGGGATGAAGTGGGACTGTTGGATTATCACGAAAGAGATCTAGAGCGTATCGTGGGTCTGTCATTTGAAATTCGACTAAAGATGAAAGAACAGGTAACCAGGATAGGTGTAGCTTCAGGTGATAGCTATGATTGTCTAAAGGAATCAAGAAATGTTTTTAGGAGTCTTCGCTACCTTGAGGACTATGTTATCGAGCATCTTGAGTCACGTGGGGATAAGGTTCTCGATGAATCCAAATACACAACTCTAGAGGGACGAGCACCGTACTTTTTAGTCAATCCAAAGTTTAATTTCAAAGATTGGCGCGACCTTCGCTCTGGAGATGTCATTATCTCAAGAGGCAATGCCTATACTTCAGCTGCCATTGCCCGTATTGGAGATATGGATGCACAGTTTTCACATTTAACCATGGTTTATAAAGATGAAAATGGTGCGCTTCACACAAGCGAGGCACATATTGAAATTGGTTCGGTATCAAAACCTTTTCAAGTACACCTTGATCAAAGAAATGCTCGTTCTGTTGTTCTACGCTTTAAGGGCTCAAAGGATTTAGCACATAAGGCAGCTAAGCATGTCTATGACCGAGTCAAAAATCACTCAACTAATAAACGTAAAAATATTTCTTACGACTTTGGCATGAACTATAAAAATCATGATGACTTATTTTGTTCTGAAGTGGTCTATGAAGGTTATGAAATCGCAAGTAATGGTGAACTTGATATTCCTCAAAATAAAACAAAGTTTAATCCTAAGCTTATTCGTTTTCTAAAACAGATCGGAGTTGAAGTTACGGAAGAGAATATCGAAACCTTTTTAACTTTTAGTCCAGGTGATACTGAGTTTGATCCCCACTTTGATGTTGTAGCCGAGTGGCGAAACCCGGCCAGAATGCGCGACTCACGCCAAAAGGATGCGGTACTCACGAAAATGATGGATTGGATGGAAAACGAAAGCTATTACTTCCGTCCAAAGTTTATGATGAACGCTCAAGCCTATATGGGTTTTGCTCTTAGACGAGTGCCCATTTTAAATAATGGTCTTAGAGAGAAGATTCCACTAAATATGAAGCCTAAGCAAATTAAGCTTTTTGTTGCGCTTGAAGAAGTGGCCGAGACGCTCCATCAAGAGCTTATTGATCAGGAATTATCACTGGGCAGACCTATGACTTTCAAAGAAATGTTCGAAACTTTAGAGCATTTTAGAAAAGTTGACGAGCAAGCCTATGAAATTAAGAAAAAAGACGCGAAGTTTCATAGACTTTTTAGACGCGTCGATTGACTCCTTAAATAACTTTGTCATCATAGTTGCATCTTAATATAAGGAGTAGCTATGAAGATTCTTTTACCTTTTCTTCTGATGTTGGCATTCTCATGTGCCCATCAGTCTCAAAACATCACTTATAAAGCTGAAGGCAAAACGTTCAATGGTTACCTGGCCAAGCCTCGCTTTAATAATGAAAAACGTCCGGCCGTGATCGTAGTACACGAGTGGTGGGGACAAAACGAATATGCACGTATGCGTGCCGATATGTTAGCAAAAGAAGGTTATGTTGCGCTTGCTCTCGACATGTATGGTAATGGCGAAGTGGTCGAAGATCCAAAGTCTGCTGGTAAGCTTGCTGGTTCGGTCTATAGCAACATGAAAAGTGCTGAGAAGAGATTTGCTGAAGCGATGAAGCTACTGAAGTCCCAGCCTGAAGTTGATGCCGATAAGATTGCGGCGATTGGGTATTGCTTTGGCGGAGCAATGGTCTTGCATATGGCCCGAGCTGGGATGGATCTCGACGGAGTCATCAGTTATCATGGGAATCTAAAACCACAAAATGGTCTCGTCGCCAAAAAAGGAAAGGTAAAAGCCAAGGTATTGGCTTTCAATGGTGCAGCAGATCCATTCGTGCCAAAAGAAGAAGTCGCTGGCTTTAAAAAAGAAATGAAATTGGCATCGGTCGACTACCGCTTTATCGACTACAAGGGTGCCTTGCACGCTTTCACCAATCAAGAGTCAGACGCCACCGGAAAAAAATGGAACTTACCGGTTGCCTATGACGAGCGCGCCGATCAAGATTCGTGGGCCAAGTCATTGGTCTTCTTAAGAGAGACGCTTCGTTAAAAATATTGCTTGGTAATCACGTCTGAGAATAGATCCTGAAAGATTTTCCTAATCGCATCTTGATTAGGAGAATCTTTTTGAAATAGGTAATCAGTACTCTTTAAGGAAACCTTTCGGGTTTCCTTTTTCTTTTGTACCGCTACGTTGCCATCAGTAATTCCTACATTTGCCAAATTAAAGATAGCGGTGAAGTCAATCGCAGCCGAGTCAGCCTCTTTCATCTTGAGAACTAGAGTCTCAAGCCCTTTAAACTCTTTAGCATCAGGGGCGATAAACTTATACTCAACACAATCTTTGTTATGCTTTCTTTCTTTTAACTTGAAGCGGAAGAAAATATCTAAAACATCTAACAGCGGTTTGAAAGTTAATGATGGCTCAACACTCAACTGTAGATGACCCTCTTTTGCAGTTAAGTCGCCAAAGATAAGGTAGAGACACTGAGTTTTATCTGAGATGGGACCGTTTAGTGGTAGTGAAAATTCAAAGTGAAGTGAGTCTTCATTATCAGTAAAGGAAACACTTTGTAGGATTTCAAAAGCGTCAGCTTCTCTTGTTTTGACTTTCTTTACCTTACCTAAGGCTAGCGCAACTCCAGACTCAGTTGTATTTAGGGGAGTGTCGCCATGATTTTTGACAGCGACGCTACCTTTTAGGAGCTGGCCTTGATGCCAAGATTCACCTGGTATTTCGACGTTAAACTCGAAGGGTTTTTGAAAAACTGTCCCTTTCATGGCCATCCTACTTTTTAAGAAAATAAAAGCCCCAACAATAGCCGTGGTATGGGCTTTTGTCTATAATCCATCTATGGCCAAGGCTTATCAAAACCCAGAGTATTTCAGCACTTACAGTGAGTTTATTCCAAACTTTGATAAGTTTTGTCAGGCGCAGTCAACTCCGCCGCCAGTCGTGATCAGAAGAAATCAGCTCAAATGCACTCAAGCTGGCTTTGATAGCTTTTTAAAACGACATATAGATAATGGCGCCTTCAAAGGCTTTCGCCCTGCCGACTTTGTTGATGATTGCTATGAAATTGATGCAGCTAAATCCACTGTCGGAGGTTTGCTTGAGCATCATGTGGGCTTTTTTTATATCATGGGTGCAAGTAGTGTTTTACCCGTCATGGCATTGGACCCAAAGGAAGGGGAGCAGATCCTCGATATGTCTGCAGCACCTGGTGGTAAGACCTGTCTTATGGCCCAATTAATGAATGATCGCGGTCTGCTTGTTGCCAACGAGCCAAGCCATTTAAGACGACGAGTTTTAAAAGCTAGCCTCGATCGTATGGGGGTTTCGAATACTTTTGTGACGAGCTTTTTGGGAGAAGCTTTCCCAGCAACACATAAGTTTGATCGAATTCTTTTGGATGGGCCTTGCTCGGCCGAAGGATCTTTACGCGGTGGCTGGTCTAAGAGTTTTGATTATGAACGAAATGGCGAATACCGAGCAGGCCTTCAGCGCTTACAGTTAAAACTTTTAAAGCGAGCGAGCGAGTTACTAAAACCGGGGGGACGCTTGGTTTACTCCACTTGTACTTATGATCCGCTTGAAAATGAGGCGCAAGTTGATGCCATTTTAAAGCACGATCAAAGTCTTTCAGTTTTCGATCCAGGTCTTGTGGGTCCTTGGCAATCCGGCTTAACTTCTTGGCAGGGAAGACATTATAATCCACAAGTTCAACAAACGTTTAGAGTTTTGCCACATCTTTATAATTCATGGGGGTTCTTTGTTGCGACGTTTATTAAGCAGTGAAGAACAAGCAGTCCTCTTCAAGTATATGGAGGAGCGCTTTGGGCTTTCTCGAAATCAATTTTCTCAATTCACTTTAGAGCGAACAAAACGTGATATTTGGATGATGCCCGCCGATGTTTATGAGTGTCATTTTGAAAACTTTGAAATCGAAAAAAGGGGACTTCGCGCTTTTAATGGGGACAAACATCCGCCCAAACCAACCTCAACTTTTTTGCAACGCTTTGGTCACCTCTTCACTAAAGGCTTTGTTGATCTTTCAAGTGATGAGTTGAAAAAGTTTCTTGCGGGAGAAGCTCTACTAGGAAAAGCTCAGGGCATGACTAAGGGATATCTTCTCATTCGTAGAGGAGACATTTCGATCGGTTGTGGCTTTGTCAGAGAAGGAAATATTGAAACTCAGTTTCCATTAAATATCGGTCGTACAATTAGTAAAGATTATCTTTAATCCACGTATAGATAATCGAAACGGCGCTTAAGACTAAGATGCCGCGAAAACAAAAAGTGAAGACTGTATTAGGAATTTTTTTAATTAAACTCACTCCGTAAGTGGTTCCTAAAAAGCTTGCAAGCATCATCCCACTTAGCGGAATCAGCCATGGAAGAAACTCAAAACCTAGCCACAAAAAGCCTAAAATCTTACTGAAGTGATTAAATGTTTGCATGGCCCCTTGCGTGCCGAGGATTTGCTCCTTACTCATATCATCGCGAATAAAGCAGGTTCCTAAGATCAGGCCTGTGGCTCCGATAAACATCCCCGCGAAGCCGATAAAAAGACCGACAAATAAAAAACCAACTTTGTGTGGTGTAAAGCTTGGTAACTTCTTTGGCTTGAAGACGCTGTACAGAATAATAACTGCAATAAAAATTGTTCCATGCTTCAGATCAAGTGCCGCTTTTAACAACCATGTCGAGGCAATGTTTCCAACGATAGCGCCAAAGCAAAAACGATAAAAAAACGAAAAATGAATTGATTCACGCAGTAACCAGCAACGCCTGAAGTTTGACATGAATTGGTTGGCGGCGTGAATGGGCAGAGCGATCTGCGGCGAGAGGAAAAGCAGCATTATTGATAGCAAGACTGTTCCACCGGCCATTCCAACTGTTGCCGAAATGATTGAGGTGCCAAAGGCTGCTATGATCAGATATATGGCATTACTAACTTCAATCACGATGTCTTCGAATATCAAAGCGCTCGAGAGTTTCGATCGATACAATGGCCAAGGTTTCTTCGTTAGTTGCCTCAAGATCGACTAAAGGGGCAACTCCACTCATATAGGCTTCGACCCAGCGTCCAGCGCACAAACACCACTTATCTCCAGGCCTGACACCTGGAAAATTATACTCTGGTCTTGGCGTTGAGAGGTCATTACCGCGAGACTTGGAGTAATCGAGAAACTCTTCATTGGCGAGAATACAAATGGTATGTACGCCGGTATCAGTGTGATCCGTGTGGCAAAAACCATCGCGAAAGAAACCAGTGACAGGATCATTACAGCAGGGCTTGATCGCTTTACCAAAAACATTAAGTTGAGCTTCCATACCTATCCATTTTAATTTTTGACTAAGCATAGTTCTTTTTGAGAGGTATTGAAATGTATGAACGATCTAAAGTTAGAACATATTGATATTTATAAAGAGTTGGTTGGTGTTTCGAGCGAAGAAGTTCAGCAGCTCATAAAAAATGAGAATTTTTTTCGCTGCGAAGATGTAGATTATCAAGGCAAACAAGCTATTTCAGCGGTGATTGATGAGATTGTGGGTTTTGGCGTTGCTGAGATCGAGAATGAGCTCAGTCATAAAGAGTTTCCTGGACTTGAGTCATGGATTGGTCTTGCTCCTGAACAGCTTCAAACTCCCTACGACGAATTACTTGATTTAACTCATGAGCTAGATTTATGCGGGCAAGAGTCCGTGGTCGATCTCGGTGCTGGCTATGGTCGGCTAGGACTCGTTTTGTCACAACAAAAGCCTGATGTATCCTTTACGGGCTATGAGTTGGTAGGCGAGAGAGTTGAACGAGGTAATCAAGTTTTTAACCAGCTTGCTGTGGATAATGCAAAACTGATCGAACAAAATATCATTGACCAAGATTTCGAAATTAAAGATAGCGACGTGTACTTCATTTATGACTTTGGACAAAAAGAACATATCAATCAGGTGCTTAAGCGCTTAGATCATTTAGCAAATGAGAGTGACTTTAAAATCGTTGCACGGGGGCGTGGGGTTAGGTCCTTGATCCATCACAAGTATCCGCGCTTTTGTCGAGCGATTGAGCCGAAGCACTTCGATACTTACAGCGTATATTCAACACCTTAAAGGTATCCGACTTTTTGCGTCATGTTACATCGCTTCACGGTTTGTATAGTGTCGGCTCAATAAATTAGGAGCTGTTGATGCGCTTAAAGCTACTCTCATTGCTGGCCACATTCACCTTAGTACTCTCTTTGCACGCGCAGGAAGTTGGACTTGAAAGACCGGCCGGTGAAGTCGACTGTGATGAAACTCTGAAGCGATGTACCTATATTGTTCAAAATAGTACGGCAGCAAAATTGATTCAGAAGATTGAGCGCATCCTATTTCCTGGAACTATTTTGACACCCAGTGAAGGGTACCTCGAGTCTGAGAGCTTAAAGAAAATAGGCTTTTGGTTTGAAAGCGATGAACTTCTGACAAGATTCAAAGGACTAGTGCCTGTCCTTGATACCTTTGAGAGTTTTAATCCAACCAGTCTCGTTCAAGTTTCGATTGATGTTTTTGGTGTCACAGAAACTGGACTTAAAAATTTAACCGCCTCACTGCAAAGTGTATCTCCAGCGACAGATGACTCAGGTGACTTTAATATTTCTACCGGCAACGGTGCACTTGATTTAACTCTTAAACTTGGAACAAATCTTTTAGCTTCAGCACTTGGCTCCAAGAACGTGAAAAGACATACAAAGAAGTTAACGACAGTTACGCGCTTTGTTCCCAATATGGCCGATATTAACTTTTCTCATACTTCAAATATTTTTATTTCTCCAACTGCGGGAACGGTAAAAGAAGAAAAGGTTGGTCTCAATATTGGCGGGGAAGTATCGATTGAGAGAAATCGCAATGATCTTATTAAAGTTGAAGACTTTAGTTTTCGCTACGGAGTCCTGATTCCAGGAGAGAATCCGGATGCCAACCGCGTAAATGTACTTGAGGTTGGAAATCCTGAAGTTTATTTGCTTTCAGGCATTTCAAACTTAATTGTTTCTACTACAACCGACGAAGTATCTAGGAACACTGGTTGGGGCTTGTTGTCGTATGAGCGTGGCAAGGACGAAAGCCTGTCAAAACTCATGGTTGTTCTTAGGGCCGAAGCTGTAAGTTTTGATTCATTGATTGATCGCATGCGCGATATGCGAGTTCGCGATCTTTATGGCAAGTTCACTGCAAGTGAAAGACAAATTATGTCAGCGACTGGGCCACAGATTTCTGAGATCTTTGAAAATGGAATTGAAACATTTGCACGTTTTACACCAGCAGGTGATCGCGTCCTTGGTTTTAAACTCGATAAGAAGCTTGCGAGTCTTGAAACGATTGATCAAAACGTAAAGATTGAAATTAAAACGAGAGGGATGAAGCAAAAGCTTAGTTTATCAATTCAGAATATGATGATCAGTGGACTTAATTTTGATGAACTGCCAAGGCGTGCACTTGATAAAGACTTAGTTAAGTTTACTTTAAAGTTTAAAACTTTAAGAAACAGTACCATTGCGAAGAAAACTCTTTGGTACAACCCGCTAACCAATGTTTTCATTGAAGACTAATATATTCCTATTCTTCTTCATGCTTCCCTGGCTGTTAATGGCAGGGGAGAAGCCTAGCTTTCTGATTGAAGAAGGTTCTGTTTTAGATGAGTTTCGTGCGCAGTACCGCTCAAAACTTACTGAACTGTCTCAAAACTATATTGTTACTCAAACCAGCCGAGCTATTACGTGGCGTTCCCATCAGGGGATAAAATGTGACAATCAATGGTTCTCGGCTAAAACCATTTTAAGTTCGATTAGCATGAGCCAGTCAGGTCAATTCTATCTCTTCGAGATTAGAGGCTGTGGAAGCAAGCCACTTTTTGTTGAAGTTTTTGAAGTTCAAGATGGAGCAAACTTAAGTTTAGAGGATTATATAAAGGGAGAGGTCGATCTAGGTCTTATTCGCAGCTATGAACTTAGGGACTCGCTTAAGAATCGCTTATTTCGGTTGATTAAAACAAATACTGTTAGCAGCTTTAGCTTTTTGAATAATAAATTCTTAGAAATTTATAAACAAGAAATGCAGTGGCAGTACAAAGCGCTTGGATACCAAGCAAGCTATAATAATAATGGATTTGGTTTTAACGTCACGATGCTGTTTCCTGATCAACGCCTCAGTGTAAATTGGGAAGAAGATGACGTACGTATTTTTGATCAGGACTTTACTCGTATACCAGTAAACTCCTTCTTAACTTCCTACTCTCACGCCATTCAAAATTCGACTCTAAGCTTTATGGCGACAATGATTAGAAACTTCATGAAGTCTCTCCCCAGCACTGAGTTTGTGAGTAGTGGTGGTCAAAACTCACGCTTCTTAGATGATATGCGCTTAGCTTATACGCGACTACTCAATAATCTTGAGCTCAATCTAGTGAAACAACTTATTCAAGATATTATTAAATATCTTGAAGATGGATTACTGAAGGTGACTGATAATCGCCCGGAGACGAAATGAAGCTCCTGGTATTTTTATTTCTTATGACCTCCCATGTTTATGCTTTTAACATTGAAGATGGCTTACCAGTGCAACACCCGTCCAGAGCTAACTTTATCGCTGAGCTTTTCTCTTCAATGCAACAGTCTTCATGGCAGTGGAGAAGAGATGGCGTAGCGACAACCAAGGGTGATTGTCAGTACTGGTCGCACAATGGAGCGATAACATCCGTTTGTCTTCGAAGTGAAAACTCGACTTACTTTCTGTCGTTTTCCTCCCACCATTTAAAAGAAGTTATGCAGTTTCGCTTTATGAGTGGAACCCATAGAAGTCTTAAGCAGCTTTTAGAGTTTGATCCAAGCCTTATGCAGGATGATCTCATACACTTTTCATCTGCGAGAACTGGAATTCAGATGGATTACAAAGATGGCGTTTTGCGCTTTCGCTCAAAAATATTTGGTGGATTCGAGTTCTTTTCACATACTTCGGTATGGAATGAAACAGGTCTTCGCCAAGAGATCTATGGTCGTTGTTCTTTTTGCTCGGCCAGAAGACTTCGCGCCTATATCAATGAGTCTGGAGAAATTGATTATCGCTCATCTTCAACGGCGGGCAGGCTTAATCCGAGAGAATGGAATACATTTCTTGATCGGGCTTATTACTCAGTCATTGCCGAGTTCTCAGCGCGACTAAATTTCATGGACTTAGGTCTAATACACGACTGATTTTCTAGGCATTTTTTCTTTGTTTCGAATTCTTTACATCAGTTTAACCTACCGTATTTACTCATTTTCTTAGATCACCCTAGGATCACTATCAATTAAGAGTGAAAATTCCCGAAGAGGAATTGATGACCTATTTGAAATCTTCCATTTTCTTCATCCTTGCGCTGGCTATTTCTGGTTGCGGTGGCAAAAAAGAAACAACTAACATGACCTTAGTTTTAGGTGGCGTGATTAATTCTATCGTCGGTCAAGACGGTGGAACTATGATCTATGGTCGTCAACTTAGTGGTGGCAATCAAAGTTTTGCAATCAAGCTTCCCTTTAATCAGGACCTGGAACTTCCAAACGGACAGTGGAACTTTAGTGCTGTTAGTTGGGATGGTGATGGTTCAGGTTATCAGCTCGAAGGAACCACTCGTTGTGGCGTTACTGTCTCTGAGCTCTTAGGTGGGGAGCAAAGTGTAAACCTTGTACTATCTACTGGTGGCTGCGCTTCTCAATTTTTTGGAGATGATCAATCAAAGGAATCTACTTTTGAACCAAAAAAGTTTGAGCCTGTCTCATGTGCCAAGGTAGATAGTAAGGACAAGAGGATTGATAAGACAGAGTGTCCAAACTCTGTGGCCCAATCTTTTAAAGTTGAATTAATTCAAAAAGGCTTGGGTGGTCAGTACTTTCCCGGTATCACCAGTCGCTGTATTGCTGAAACTACTGTTGTTACAGCGGAGCTAGATCACGGCGCTAATCTTCGTATTCCAATGTTTTTACCAACTGGATCAGACAATGCAATCATTAAACTGACTGCCTATGAAGATACAGTGTGTACGCAGTCTCCCCAAGTAACTACTATCACCCAGCCATTAGCGGGCGCAGGCTCGAGACCCATTGACCTCGATTCAGATGGAGTTTTTAATAAGATGTATTTTTATAATTCACCTTGTGAAGGCTTTGCTGGAACTCAAGCAACGCCATTTGTAGGTGGAAGCGATCGCTATATATGTACGGACTCACAGGTCGCGACCTATATGACAGCGAATCCGTCGATGCAATATCGACTTGGAACGAATCTCGACTTCACCACTCTTTCGCCTTTTACAGGACCGATTGTAAATTCTGCATTCACAGGCAGTTTCGATGGACAAGGCTTTACGATTAAAAATATCTCTTTCAATACGCCAACGATTGGCAGCGTTGGTTTGTTTATGTCGATCAATGGAACTGTTCGCAATTTAAAACTTGAAAATGTCTCTTTTGTTAGTGCATCAAACTCATTCAATAATTTCGGCGCCCTTGCTGGAATCGCACTCAATGGTGTGACTATCGATAATGTCTCGGTTTCCAATGTGTCGATGGATCTTGTCGGTGGCTCTGGACCGACAAACTTTGGCGGTATGATCGGCTATTATAATTCACCATCAACACCAGGGGCTATTAGAAATGTTGTTGTGAATAACGCTAACTTTCAATTAACAGGTCATAAAAAAATTGGTGGCTTAATTGGCTTTGTAGACGGAGCTCAAACATTTGTTGAAAATGCCCAAGTTCACGGCATCAGCATTGATAATGATAATACCGGTGGCGGTCGAGTCGGGGGCGCTATTGGTGAAGCTAATAATGGCGCGAAGCTTCGAAATATTTTAGTCGATGGGCTAGCGCTTGGAGCAACTGCAACCATTGGCGGAGGTCCGGCCGATCGAATCGGTGGCGTCGTAGGGATGCTTGGGGATGGGTCATTTTTAAAGTTCTCTAAAGCTCAAGGCTATATCAACTCGAGTACAAATAATGTCGGTGGTGTTGTTGGTCATGCTGAAATTTTAACCAGCGGAGCTGTCTCTATTGAAGATAGTATTTCTGAGGTTAGCCCCATTCGTGGTATTGATCGCGTCGGTGGGATACTCGGCTTTGGAACTTCCAGTACTGCCAATATTATTTCGATTATACGTTCAAGACATTTGGGGCCAACTTTATTGCAGGGACTCATTGAGTGCGATGACTTCTGTGGTGGACTCGTTGGTGATCTTGCAGGCACTGCAACTCATGAAATTAAAAAAAGCTGGGCCAAAAACTCACTGGTTAAAACAGTTGGAGCATCTCCGACGAGATCAGCTGGATTCGTTTCTAAAGCAGATAATATTCTCATCGATCAGTGTTTTGCCGAGGTGGATGTTAGTAATAATAATATAGCGACATTAAGTGCCGGACTACTCGCTAGTGCGACGACCGCTGCAACGATTTCTGATTCTTACTTTATCGGTGATATTAATAACGCTGCTGATAGAGGATTAATCATGGCGAATGGCTTTAATGCAACCTTGGCAAGACTCTATGCCATTGGAACTGCCGACAAAGGTGATTATGCCCTAGGAACACCAACGTCTGTTCTCAATGTTTATTCTGATATTTCAGTTACAAATGGCAGCTCTACTCAAACGAGCGTTGCCAATATTAAAACAGGCTCACTTTTGACCAACTTCACTGCGGCGGTATGGACTGATCTAACAGGTGCGGGAGACGGTCAATTTAAGACTCATGTGTCGTATGAGCCCTATAAACGCTTTGCCGCCAGGTCACTTGGAACTTACTTCGATCCATTTGTTATCCTTACTCCCGCTGGCTGGAATTCCATTGGCGATGAATCATACTTTATGGGGGCTCACTTTAAACTGGGACTTGATTTAGACTTTGATTCGATTACTTTTAAACCAATATCTTCGATTGCAAATCAGTTTTTTGGCACGATCGACGGAAATGGGAGAGTAATTAAGAACATCATTGTTAGTGAGACATCCACCAGTCAACCTTTAGGCTTAGTTCGTAGGATGAACACTTTAAGTAATTCCGATGCGAGAAACCCAGGCATTTTTAATTTAACCCTACTTAATGTCGACTTTGAAAGCGATGAAAACGTAGGTGCTTTCGTTGGAGTTGCCTCTGATGATACGACGAATGTTAACTTTGGCAGCTACGCTATAAGGCTGGAGAAACTCCGATTGTTTAACTCTATGGTTTCTCATATCGGGGCAAACAATATGTCTGCAGGAGGAATTGCTGCTGTTTTGAACTTAAACAACGGTCAAACGCAAGTTAAAGATATTATCGTTTCTGGCTCTACTATTGATTCCACTTCTGTTGTATCGGCTACTTCTGGTCTTGGTGGAGTGATAGGTAAAGTTTTAGGAACAGGAACTAATCCTAGTTCTAAAGGTCGCTTTGAGTCAGTTATTTCAGCTAATAATAATATCAATACTAGTACAATTGTCCCAGCGGGTGGAGTCTTTGGACTTCTTGATAGTACTAAACTCGAGTTTAATAAAATTATTTCTAACAATACAATCTCTGCCAATACAGATGTCGGAGGTGTGGTTGGTCGAATTGATAACGGTATCATTAGTGAAGCCTACGCCAAGGGTAGCGTTAGTGGCACAACCAATGTCGGCGGCTTTGTAGGACAGATGAGTGCTGTTGGAAATGAAATTAAAGGCAGCTATAGTACGGCCGCTGTTAATGGTACGACATTTGTGGCGGGCTTTGCGGGGAAAACCAATGGGGTGGGGAAAATTGCAAACTCTTGGTCAGCACCTTCAAGTCTTGTTGGCTCGGCCTTTGAAGGCACAGGTGATAATCCAGCCGCGGCCACTAAGCCACTTGTTTATGTAGGGCTTGCAGATGATGGCTTTGCCAATACGACATTTGTCAGTGACGCTGATCTTAAAAATCCAGCTAATTTAGGCGTGTATTTTAATGCAGTTGATCCGTTCCTTTCAGTTTCTGGAACTTATCCACGTCCATACTTTGAAGTCTTTCCTCAATATTTTCTAGACTAGAAACCTTGACACTAAATTTCGTGCTCCTATTTTAATCTTGCAGGGCAAGTCCCTCATTTTTTTACTTCATCGGACGGAGGTACAAAGATGATTGATGCAAATTCAGGTGTTTATTATTTTAGTGATAAGGTAAAGTTTTTTGGCTTTAGGCCAAAGCCAGACGAGCGTCTCTGGTTGCAGCGCTTTGTCGATAAGCTGTGGCTTAAGAGTCCTTCCTTTTCTAGCATCTCGCTCAACTTCTTTAAAGACGGTGATCATTATCACGGGGAAGTCATCATTTCTTCAGGAGATAAAGTATTTATTTCTAAGGATGCCTCATTAGATTTCATGCAAATGGGGGGGAAGTTGGAGCGCAAAATTCTGCGCCAACTACGTCAATGGACTAAAGAGAGAGTGTTCCCTCAGCCTCAGACAAACTTTCAAGCAGTTAGGGCGTGAAATTACAATAGGACCAAGGGCGCATGTTTGTTTCGTGCACCCGTTGCCGTTAGTATTCCCTTCTAGAGGGGAATTATGAAGAGCTTTACTTTAATAGTACTAAGTCTTTTATTTGGCGTGGCCCAGGCTGCACCAAAATATATTCAAATCATTCATACCAATGATTTGCATTCCTATCTTGCTGGTCACGCCGATGGACGCGGTGGCTATGCCAAAGTTAAAACTGTCATCGATGAATTAAGATCCAGTGCTCTTTCCAGAACTGATCTTCAAGCTCAAGGGGTGGAAAGCATTGTTCTTGATGGCGGAGACTTTGGAGAGGGGACATCATTCTTTTTAGTTGATGAGGGTGTAACTTCGTTTCGCTCGCTTAACGAACTTGGAATTGATGCTGCCGTTATTGGTAATCATGACCATATGCTCGGTATCGACACTCTTCAAACGCAAATTCAAAAATCAAGAGTAGGTTATCAAAAGCAAGCCAAGATTCTTTCGGCCAATATGGTTATTATGCGCGACACGCGTTTAAAAGGTTTAGTTGATTCGACTGCGCTTTTTAATGTCGGCGGCGTGAGTTTAAGTGTCATTGGACTTTCAACTCCTGAGCCTCATTTTCAATACCCTATTCTTCCAAGCTTTATCCTGCCTCCGGTTCCGGTTGCTAATGAGATCTCCAAGCTTGCAAGACAAAATGGAGCTGAGCTTGTGATTGCTTTGACCCATCTTGGTACTAAATCAGACACCAAGTTGGCACAAAAGAGTGAGTTTCTAGATGTTATCATTGGCGGTCACTCTCACGATCGGTACGAAGAACCACTCATGGTTGAAAATGATAAAAAGCGCGCTATTCCAATTGTGCAAACAGGTGCTCATGGCCTAGCGGTAGGCAGTCTTATCTTAAAAGTTAATGGTCCAGGTGATGTTCAAGTTGTCGAGTATAAGCTTCAAGATGTTACGACAGCTACAAATGCTGATGAGCGCGTTCTAGACTTTGTGAGTGCTGCCGAAGAAAAGCGCAATGCTTACTTTGATGGGAAATGGAGCGAAGTCGTTGGAGAAAGTGAAATCAAGCTTACAGGTTATGAAAATGGTAATGCTGTGATTGAAAACTCTTGTTGGGGAAAGCATCAAGCACGAATGGCCAAAGAAGCACTATCAACTGATATCGGCATTCATATGGCCAACTTCCAAGGCGTGGTTAAAGAAGCTGGCGAAATAACTTACGGCGATCTCGTCGATAACTATCCGCACTTTAGAACTTACGGTGATAAAGGCTGGAATATTGCTTCCTTTGAAGCCGATGGAAAGTTTATTAAGGCTTTTGTTCGCGCGTTGGTTAATCTGCCCGGGCAAGTGGGAATTGATATAGACGGCATCGAGTGGAAAGAAATTAATTTTCCGCGCTTTATTCCTTGGCTTGGCGGTCGCACTTATGCCTACGGATTTAAAATTAATAACGAAAAGATGGATAATAACACCAGATACTCTTTGGCCTTCCCATCTGAGATTGGTCATGTCTTGAAGCTTCTTGTAAAAGAGAAAGTCCGCTACGTTTTTCCTGAGTTTGAAGAGGATAAATCTAAGCCTTACTGGGAAGTGATGGAGCAATATGTTCGCTCTAATAGTCCTATTCGCTGTATCGACTAAGCGCCGACAACGACCTTGTCGGCATCCTCTCTCGTACTACTTGAGTAAGTGCTAAACTTTCTATCCCAAAAAGAAAAACCGTTACAAAAATTTGAGTGCATCTGCTCACTCGCGACCGAGTGGTGAATGCGGTGATAATCAGGTGTAATAATAATTTTTTGCAGTTTTTCTTCTAAGTCTGGATTCAAATTCAAGTTGGAATGACTAAATAAGCTCATGGAGTTTAACCAGATCTCACATAGAAGGATGGTCCACGGACCAACTCCTAACAATAGAATAAAGATAAGCTTCAATCCATAGGAGATAATGATCTCCAATGGGTGAAAACGAATTCCGGTAGTCAGGTCAAGATGATCATCTTGATGATGGATTTTATGC
>PBCC01000078.1 GCA_002716825.1 Halobacteriovorax sp.
ATAGAGACTTGATCTCCGGTGCGCTTAACGACAATCATCTTTTGTACGCAAGCAGCACTCTCGAGCGCTTCATCGGCAATATTTTTTAGAGCAATCGTTTTAGCACCACGATAAGCACCATCATTAGTGATCAAAACTTTGGCATCACAATCGACTAAGCGGCCAGCAAGGCTCGCGGCGGAAAAACCACCAAAAACCACAGAGTGAACAGCACCTAGGCGAGTACAGGCCAAAACTCCAACTAAAAGCTCGGGCACCATTCCCATATAGAAACAAACACGATCACCTTTTTCGACGCCCTGATCTTTTAGCATGGAGGCAAAAGCATTGACCCGCTGATGAAGTTCACTAAAAGTAACCTTTAAAGGATCGACCTTTGGATCATTATCAATCCAAATCACGGCCGTATCATTGGCCTTGGTTTTAAGATGGCGATCAATACAATTAAAGCTCATATTGGTTTTTGCACCTTCAAACCACTTAAGCTCAAGATCGTTAAAATCTCCCGACTGAACTTTATTCCACGGTTTAAACCAAAGATAATTTTTAGCCGTCTCACTCCAATATTCTTCAGTATTGTTTAGCGACTTATTATAAAAAGTTTCATAACCAGAAAGGTCGGTAATTGTATTATTCATGCTCATCTCCAATGGGAAAATCATAACGCCGCTTAGATGAGTGAGCAAATTTGGACAAAAAAAAGGCGCCCTTTGCAGAGCGCCTAAAAGATCAAAATTGGTAATGCCGCAGCAATTACATCATTTCTTTCCAAGCCTTACCTGGACGGAATTTTGGCAAAGTCTTAGCTTTGATTTTGATTTTCTCACCAGTAGCTGGGTTAACGCCGGCACGTGCTGCGCGCTTAACTTTTGTGAAAGAACCAAAACCGATTAGTGAAACATCTTCACCTTTCTTAACTGTTTTCTTGATTGTTTCAAGGCAAGTGTTGATAAGAGCTTCAGCATCTTTCTTAGTAAGATGAGAAACGTTCTTGTCTGCCATGATAGCTGTTAGCAATTCTTTTTTGTTCATAATGCCTCCAAAAATTGTTGTGTGTTATCTATTATTGTGTGGAGTCTAAAGCATCTTGGCAAGGGCCAAAAAGCTTTATTGATGGGCTATTTGGCCATTTATATCAAAAAATGATTAAGCGAAGCGCTTGACGATAGCGGAAATCTTATCAGCGTACTCTTTTGCTTGCGCACTTGTGAAATTTGGCGCAAAGGAGAGCCGTATGGCGCTTTTAGCTTGAAGCTCATCATAACCCATGGCCATAAGCACACGACTAGGAACAATCGCGCCTGAAGAGCAGGCCGAACCTGTCGACACATCGACACCTGCCAAATCAAAGGCAACAGATGTTATGTCCGATTTAGCGCCATAAAAGACCATGTAGATCGTATTGGTATTGCGATAAGGAGAATTGAGAGCAACAACTTCACCAGCATTGGCCAACGATGTTTTCACTTGATCGAGAATCGATTTTAAATTTTTTTCTGAAGCGGCACTGTCATAAAGAGCTTCAAGTTCTTGTAGCGCCAGCATAGAGCTATAAACTCCATAGGTGTTTTCGGTTCCTGAGCGGCGTCCATTTTGTTGTCCACCACCGAGAATGATCGAGCACGCCTCAACTTTTGGCGAAATAAAAGTGAAGCCTACGCCTTTAAGCGAACCAAATTTATGAGCGGAGAAAGTATAAGCATCGAGTTCTTTAGATAGATTTTTCCAATCAGAAACTTTTCCAGGTGCTTGAACGGCATCGACATGAACAATACAGTTTTTCAATGACTGTTTAAGTTGAACAGCCTGATCAAGTGGCCATACCACTCCTGTTTCATTATTCACCCAAGTCCAGTTAAGAAAAATAGGTTTCGAAATATTCTTAAGACTCTGAAGTGAATTTAAATTGAGCACACCATTCTTATCAACGTCGAGCTCTATGACCTCAATACCCATTTTCTCTAAGCGTTTAGCGTGACCATAGACGCAGGAATGATCAGTGGCCGCGTATACGAATACTGCTTCAGGCTGCTTTTCAAAAAATCCACGAATTAAATTACCAATCCCCTCAGTTGCACCAGAGTGAAAAAATAAATCATGAACATTGGGGTCTAGAGAGAATGTTGAGAAAAAATAGTTTTGAGCTTCATTCATTGCCCTTCTGGCGCTTTTGCCTGAGTGATGAATGGACGAAGGATTTGCAAAAGGAAAATCCCCTTTAGAGAGCCAGCTTTTGACTGACTCTGCTAAAGGGGATGTTGCATTATAATCGAAGTAATATCGGTTATTGATTGATCTCACCGATAGGGCTACGAATTGCAGATGCAGCAGGAGCAGCAGTATTAGTGCCACCTACAGCTGTATTAGTATTTACAGCAGTATTCTGTGCGCCAGCAGTGTTAACCTGGTCGATTTGGATATCTTTTGACTTACGAACAAGGTCACCCAAGCTTGTAGTTGCAAGATATTCACGCATCATCGTACCAAGATTCATGAAATAGTTCTTAGACAGGTGGAACTCAACAGTGTTTGCTGCTTCAGCCTCAGTACCAAGAATATCTTTAGCTGGGTTGATGTTTTCACCAACACAATCAAGGATGTCCTTAACAGTGATTTGGTCCATGCTGCGAGCTAGTACATAGCCGCCACCTGGTCCACGAACAGATTTAACTGCTTGGCCATTACGTAGCTTGCGGAACAATTGCTCCAAATAGTGCAAACTAATGTTTTGGCGGTTAGAGATTTCTTGCAAGCGAACCGGATTCCCATTTGAATGGGTAGTCAGGTCAAGCATTGCACGTACAGCGTAGCGTCCTTTTGAAGTAAGTCTCATTGGTATCCTCCGTAAATCCAATAAAAAGCCATTAAGCTAGGGTCTAAAAGCGGACTATAATAATTTGTGTCTTGTGCTGTCTTTCAAATAGGGTCAAGTCCTTTTCCCCATTCATGAAGTTCGGTCCTAATTCCCTTAAAACCTTGCTTCATGGGTATTATGGCAACATAAAATGATCACCGTCAACAATCCGTTCTCAACAAAAAACATAAAATTCTTAAAAAGGCCTACACGTCTGCTCAAGCGTTTAAAAACCAAGTGGTTAGATCGCTTTTTAGCAACAAAAATATTTCAATCAGTCTTATGCTGGAGAAGCCTACTCGGAAAAGAATTCCTGCTTGAACTGGAGATTAGAGGTCTTCTGTGATGTCTGTGAGCTCAAAATTGCGAACTCCATCGCCAATTATTTCAATTTCGAGCTCATAAAAATTAAAATCTTCAGGTACTTCGCGCGATAATCGTTGCAAAAACTGCTTACCCCACTCAACTAAAAAATAGTCTTTCCCTTCGAGATACAGTGGCAGCTCTAGATGTAAAATCTCTTCGCTTTTTTCGATACGATAAAAGTCCGCATGAACGAACTTAGCCCCTTCATTAATAACCGCGTAAGTTGGACTACTAGCATTTGAGAGTGGTTCAACAATTTTCGAAAATGTTTTAACCAAAGTTGTTTTGCCCGCACCCATTGGCCCGGACAAAATAACGACCGCAGGCTTTAAGACTAGATCTTTCAGTTCAAGTACTAAGGACTCAAGATCTGATTCGTGGGCTTTTTTCCAGATCCGAAGCTGTTTCACTCGTGTCCACCCATCTCGCGAAAGGCATCGGGAAGATGGTCAATGATGGAAGTTGCTGTCATCGAGCGCTCGCCTAGCTTATCGGCCGCAAACTTGCCGGCTAAGGTATGAGCTGCAACGGCAAGACATATTGATTGGAAGAACTTCCCTTGCTCGGCACCTTGGAAAATTCCCGATTTAGAAGGATCAGGCGCATTCTGAGCGGCCAAGCCGCCAATCATACCGGCCAGGACATCACCCGAACCGCCACTGGCCATGCCATCGTTAGGATAATAATTGATAAAGACTTCACCAGTTGGAAAGCCAAGATAAGTACAGGCGCCTTTTAAAATAATACATGAATTAGTTTTATCAACCATTTCTTTGAGTTTACCAATCGGATCTTTAAGAACCTCGGCGGTTGAAAGGCCTGCAAAGGCAGCGAACTCTCCAATATGGGGAGTGAAAATAGTTTGTCCTCGACGAGTTCTCAGTAGCTCTAAATCCTTCTCGAGCGAAAGCGCTCGAATAGCATCAGCATCAATAATGACTGGGCCATAAAAATTATCGAGTACATCAATAACTGCGTTTCGGGTGCGATCGGTGCGACTCATACCAGGCCCAACAACGATAGCGTCGTAGCGCCCAAGAGCACGAATTGTTTCTTTCACATCGACTGGTTCAGTTGGAACTGTTCCTGTCATAATCTCAGGGATTGAACGCGAGGCCAACTCGGCGTAGTTCTCTTCCCAAGTACTCGCCGTAACGAGACCAGTGCCAACCTTAAGTGCAGACTGAGAGGCCATCATAAGTGCGCCAGTGAGTCCCTGTGAGCCACCAACAACTAAGCAATGACCAAAGGTATTCTTGTGAGCAAATTTATTTCGAGGGCGATAAATATTAGTGATGCCCTCGTGAGTTAAAAGAGCTGTGTCACCGCCTTCGAGCAATTGCACCGGAAAGCCAGCATCGAGGACCGCAACCATGCCGCTATGTTGGGCCCCATCGTCGACGTAATGACCAGTCTTTGGCAGACCAATCGCAAGAGTCATTGTCGCTTCGATCGCTGCGCCGCCTGTTTCACCGTGATCAGCAGTCACACCAGTTGGTAGATCAATGGCCACCACAACAGCAGCGTGTTCATTAATTGTTCCAACGGCGTCAAAAAGATAATTTGAAAGTGGTAATCTAAAGCCCATGCCAAGAATGGCATCAATGACGAGATAGTGCCCACCGCTTTGAGTGAAGTAATCCTGCAGCGACTCGACGTCGCGAATCTCGTTGATCTTCACTCCAAACTCAAAGGCTAACTTCTTCTGAACTAATAATTCTTGAGAACATTCACTTTCATCGAACATACAAAAAGCGCGAACTTCGCCGCCGCGATTGGCGAGATGCCTAGCAATGGCCAAACCATCAGCTCCATTATTACCACGCCCGACCATGACAACAATTTCAGAAAAGCTATCCTCTTCTAAGAATTGTCCCGAGATATAATCAGCCCCGCGAAGCCCAACATTCTCAATAACCATGGCCTCACTAAAGCCAAACTCTTCAAAAGATCGTTTTTCGATTTCTTTCATTTCACTTGAAGTGACCACTCGCATGGCTATGTCCCCTTAAAGGCTATTAGATTGATTTATTTAAGCTAACGGATATTGAAGGCAAGATTCTTTCATGGTGGTGACCACTTTGCCAAGGCCATCAAAAACAGCTTGGCAAATAATCCAATGCCCAACGTTGTACTCAGCAAACAGACCCTCTTGTAAAAGCGGCTGAATACTCTCCTGAGTCAAACCGTGACCGGCATGACAACCAATACCTGCTTCTTTGAGCAGTATCTGGGCCCGACGAAACGCACCAAGATAAGACTCTGTGGATTCTCCGTGCAAAAAAGCCTTGGCGTACTCACCAGTATGAATTTCAACCGCATCAATTGGCAACTTGGCCGCGCGCTCTAACGTCTCAGCACTGGCTTCAAGAAAAAGTGATATTTTAAGATTGGGAAGTCCAGCTTTCAACTTAGTACACGCCTGAGAAACCTTATCAAAGTTTGTCTCATCCAGAAGATCAAGCCCGCCCTCAGTCGTACGTTCTTCACGTTTTTCAGGCACCAAGCAAACCCAGTCGGGTCCAGTCGCTAGAGCAATGTCGACAATTTCGTTATGACAGCCCATCTCAAAATTAAGCGGTTTGCCATATTTTTTTGTAACTAAAGCAACCGCCCCAACATCAGTATCTTGAATGTGACGGCGATCTTCGCGCAAATGAATGGTGATTTGATCGGCACCGGCCAATAAACAAACTGAAGCCGCTTCAACCACGCTTGGATAAAACTCTCCTCTAGCTTGGCGAAGAGTAGCAACGTGATCAATATTTACGCCTAAACGTGGGGAATCTTTCATCTAATTTAGTTCCTTACCAACAATAGTAACTAGCTCGTCACAAACACCATTAATTTGCTTTTGATCTTGTCCCTCTACCATGACTCTGGCCAAAGATTCTGTGCCAGAATAGCGCAGAAGTATTCGCCCCTTGTCACCAAGGTCAGTTTCAGCTTTCTTAAGGGCCGTGGCAATGGCCGGAACACTAGAAAATTCAGGTTTATTTTTTACTTTGCAGTTTCTTAAAACCTGAGGAAAGAGTGGAATATCAGAAACCAACTCTGAAGCCGTCTTGTTATAGAACTTCATCGCTTCAATAAACTTAAGACCGGCCAGGGCTCCATCTCCAGTTGTGGAAAGATTTTGGAAAATGATATGACCGGAAGGTTCGCCGCCTAAGATTGAGGAGTGAGCGCGCAGTTCTTCGATAATATAACGATCGCCTACTTTAGTGCGAACAAAATCGAGTCCAAGTTGTTGTACATATTTCTCAAGTCCCAAATTAGACATCACCGTGCCAACAACTTTGTCATCTTTTTTGAGCAGGCCTGAGTCTTTGAGATGGCGAGCAAAAAGTCCGATGACTTTATCTCCATCAAGAACTTGGCCTTTTTCATCAATCACAACTAAGCGATCAGCGTCACCGTCGAGACAAATGCCGATATCGGCGCGGTATTTAACTACTGCACTAGCGGCGCGATCGGGATGAAGCGCACCACATTCAAAGTTAATATTTTGGCCATTAGGATCAACCCCTAATGCAATCACCTCGGCCCCAAGTTCTCTAAACATCATAGGGGCAATTTTATAACCTGCACCATTAGCGCAATCGAGAACAATACGAAGACCTTCAAGGTCAAACTGCGGTGAGAAAACACTTTTAGTGTGAACCAGATAACGTCCAAAAACTTCTTCTAATCTTTTGGCGCGACCAAGCTGGGCGCCAAGTTTCGTTTCAAGAAGATGCGGGTTCTCGATCAAATTTTCAAGTTCCGCTTCGACTTCATCGGGAAGTTTAAAGCCGTGGGCATCAAAAATCTTAATACCGTTATCATCAAAGGCATTATGCGAGGCTGAAATCATCACACCCGCATCACCTCTCATACTTTGAGTCACAAAAGCCACGCCAGGAGTTGGAAGTGGTCCAGTTAATACAACCTCTCCACCTTGAGCACACACACCTGCTGAAAAAGCCTGTTCCAACATATAGCAAGAACGCCTGGTATCTTTACCAACGATGATGAGAGGTTGCTTATTGCGGCGATTGAATTTTTGAAAGTAAGCCGTAACCGCTCGCCCCAAAATAAAAGCTATATCCCCTGTCATAGGATAAACATTGGCCTTGCCTCGAATACCATCTGTGCCAAATAACTTGCGCTCGCTAGACATGAAAACTCCTCATCTATTTGACCGTGATATTAATAGAGCTGGGATGAATCTGCAAAAGATGAACACCCTCAGGAAGCACTGCACGTAAATCAATTGTAAAAGAACCCTTTTTACCGTGGGGAACGTCGGCCAGGATCTGAACATTCTCACCAGTCAGCGGAACCTGAGTATTTTCAGGGGCCAGGACATCAACCGAGACGGCCTTAACACGACTGGCTACTTTGAGCGAGGTCGAAACAAATCTAATCGGGATATTCTTCAGTGTTAAATTAGCTTTCTTTGGTCTTACTTTATAATGCAGTTCAACCTCAGATGGGCCGTCAATTTTAAGTCTTGGGTCCAGTTCCCTAATCGCTACTTTTGCAACAGTTTTGGTTGCATCAAGATCCTGCCAATTCACTGCCACTGTGGGTACGTCCTTAATGTCTTTGAGAACATTCCATGGACCAGACAGTTTGATTTGGCCTGGAACCATCTTATCAATATCAAACGCCACATCAGGACCAGCGTCACCTAGGACCACTGGTCTAACTTTGAAAGTCTTTGAAGACTCTTTCACCAATTGAATATTAATTGTGTCAGGAATAATGGAGACCACTTCAACTCCAAAAGGAATAGGCAGCATGGAAGGAGTTAAGCGCAATGTTTGTTTCTTAGTTGTCGAGGTAACTTCGGCCAACATCTCAAGACCATGGGGTTGAACATTGCCTAAAAAGACTCTGGCCCCTTTAAGTTCAACCTTGATCGCCGAGGGGTAATTATTGGCCAGCACAAGCCCCTGGGGCAGCGAGAGATTTAATGGAAACTCCCTTTCGACTCGGACTGGCTCTGAATTAAGAACATAAAACCAAAGTGTTGTTCCAGCAATAAGCGAAGCAATCCTGAGAAACATGGTGGATTGGCCGATGGCCTTGAGAGTGGCCATCTTCATGATTTTTTTCCAAGCAGTGAAGGATTGGCAAGAGTATCATCTGTACCAATCAATCCCTCTATGGTGCGGCGAAGTTCACTCGAATCGACACATACAATCATCTCGCCGTCGTGAGCAACGCTGACGCGACCAGTTTCCTCACTCACAACAATAGCAATGGCATCGGTCACTTCCGATAATCCAATAGCAGCACGGTGTCTGGTTCCCATATGTCTTTCAATTTCAATATTTTTTGATAGGGGTAAAAAGCATCCAGCTGCGGCGATCTTCCCTTGAGAGAGAATCACTGCACCGTCGTGCAAAGGAGAGCGTGATTGAAATAGTGCGTACAAAATATCTGAATGAATATCTGAGTCCAAACGCGTTCCCGTTGATATAAAATTCATCAATCCTTGATCTTTCTCTAGGATGATTAAGCTGCCTACATGCTCTTTTGAGCACGCTTCACAAGCTTCAATCACTTCCTCGAGATCAACCATATCTGCCGCGCGCGCTTTCATGCCAAAGCGAAACAATTGTCTTCCGGCGCCAAAGCGTGCGAGGGCACTTCTAATTTGGTCCTGAAATAAAATAACCAAGATGATAAAGAAAGAGTCAAAAAAGTGAGAGAGAATCCAATTAAGGGCATAAAGCCTAAGACTTACCGCCAGCCAAAAAAGCGCCAGTAAAGCACCAATACCAAAGAGCATCTGCGCCGCTCTTGTGCCTTTGATGATCAATAAGAGTTGATAGACTAAGAAAGAGACCACCAGAACGTCGATGACGTCCTTGAGCTGCAAGTATGACCACAAAATTGTCAGCGTTTGCACAACACTTGTCCTTATCTTTAATCTAGAATCAGTTTATAATGACTTATCGGTATAGTGCTGTTTTTACTTAGACTTAGGACTGTTTATGTCGCCACAAATTCTGGAAATTGAAACTCAAAAAGAAGGTATGATCGACATAACTAGTAGGTTAAATCAAGTTGTGGCGTCTACCCAAAGCGGCCTACTCATTGTGCAAAATTCTCACACCAGCTGCGGCCTTACCATCAATGAAGCGTTTGATCCAAGTGCCAAAGAAGATATGGAAAACTTTTTGCGTCACCTAGCGCCAGAGAATTTAAAGTTTATCAAACATACCGATGAAGGGCCGGATGACTCCCCTTCACATATGAAATCGTTGCTAGTTCAACCAACACTTTCAATTATTATTGAAGATGGGAAGCTGATGCTAGGAAAATGGCAAGGAGTCTATCTTTGTGAATTCCGACGAAGTCCAAAACTTCGCCGGCTTTTTCTTAAGATCTTAAAAGATTAAGCAGCTTCTTTATCAGCAGCTGCTTCTTGTTTTTTAGTTGCTTCAATTTGTTGGATCACTTCATCGCTCAAAATAAGCTTCTTACGAAGAGCTTCTCTTGAAATCCCCATTTCTTTGGCCGCTTTTGATTTATTGCCATTGCAACGCTTGATCTCTTGCAAGATCATTTCGCGTTCTATCAGAGCAACACGATCCTTAAGCGCGATATGGTGATCATGCGTATGAGGAATCTCACCGAACATTCTCTGTTTGGCAGTCGAATCAACAAGTGGTGAAGCTGTGTTATCAAAAGGCACCTCACTGATGACGTGGGCCTTCGGGTTATACATCACTGCACGTTCGACGCAAATTTTGAGTTCGCGGATATTGGCAGGCCAGTCATAATCCTTAAGTTTTTCCAACGCCTTCGGTGAGAAGCTTTTGAGTAGCAACCCTTGCTGCTTACATTCAATTTTAAAGAAGTAATCGGCCAACATATCGATGTCATCCATACGACGACGAAGGGGTTCGATATGAATGAAGGCTTTTGACAAATACTCATAGAGTTCTCTATCAAATTCACCTTCATCGACCATTTGTCCTAGATCAGCTGTCGTGGTCGCTATAATGCGGGCATCAACAGAGAACTTTGACCCAGGTAGGCCATGTTCTTTAACCACTTGAGCCAGTCGTTTTTGGAACATAAGCGGAAGCTTAGAAACTTCTTTTAGAAGTACGGTTCCGCCCTGACATTTAGTGAAAACACTTTCATTTTCATCTGGTCCAAAAAGCTCACGTTCAAGTGTTGCTTTATCTTTTGTGGCACAATTGACTGTTTCAAAGCCTTTAAGACCGCGCTGGCCTTCGTGGTGAATAATATTAGCGTAAAGAGTTTTACCTACGCCTGTTTCACCGTAAATCAGTACCGGGCTTTCAATATCTTTAACTTTGACGATGGTATTTCTAAGAGAACCCATATGCGGCGTTTTACCAATCAATGCATTCTTTCTATCAAATGGCATTGAAAAACGACGGATCTTAGAACCTTCTGAGACTGGGTTAAATTTATGAAAGACGCTTGAGAAGACGAGGGCCAAGACCTTCATTGTTTTCTCATCTTCAACTGTGAATCGGTCTTCATTTCTTTTATTAATAACTTCAATAACGCCAATAATTTTATCTTCACGATTATGAATCGGATGACAAACAATTGACTTCGTTTCAAATTGAAGCTTTTTATCAAAGTCGATATTAAAGCGAGTATTTGGATTGCGAGTGTCAATATTGAGTGCAACACCTGTTGTAAACACGCTACCAGCAATACCTAGTCGGTAATCAAACTTAAGCGTATCTTTTTCAACACCGAGTGCTGCCACGGCTTCAAGTTCATTTGTTTCTGGGTTAATCAAAAAGATTGATGCTCTATGGGCGTTCATAATACGCACGACTTCCTCGAGCATATTCTCCATAAAGTTTTCTTTATCACCAAAGTGAGTAATATCTTTGAAAAGTGACAGAAGCAGCGAGAACATCTCAAAACCATCACTGGCTTTGGTGTATCGTTCCTTAAGAGCACTGTCGACAAGACATTCTTTCAAACGATCAACGCTAAAACTTAGAATATAATGTTCTAACAGTTTTCTAAGACCTGGCTCATCTTCAATTTCAAGACCATAAATAATCTCTTCATCCTCAATCGCATTGGTAAAAGCGCGAACAACTTTACCGTTAAGATCGATATGATGCTTTTTAAATTGCAACGATACCGTCATCACAGTTCCAACTGAGATTCGCTCAATAGTTGAAAAGCCTAAGCCCGTTACAGAAATATCTACCAACGTAGCATCACTGACATAGCGAGGCTTACCTACTTCGTCGTCCGTCTCAATAAGAAAACGCAGATTATCTGCTTTTTCTACGGGTATACGAAAAGACTGATAAAATTTAAATTCTGAAAAACTGGTGAGCATGAGCCCTCCTAACGTGGACTTTTGAGTATCTACCTCAACTAATCGGATGAACCGCGTTTGAAAATTAGGGGATCGCCAAAAAAAAATGGCGCTTTTTAGTTATTTCGAGAACTTAAGGTGATAAATCAGGGCACCAGCAAAGAATAAACCACTCACCCAATGAATCAGTTCGATGATCTCTTCTATATTGGAGCTTGAGACAAACAATATAAGGTAGCCAGAAACTGACGACAGCGAAATCAAACTAAGAAGTGTTAATCCACTACGTCTGCGCTTTAAGTTTTTACTTAAGAGCTTTGGTCTTAAATGTTCGCTAACGAGCATTCCAAGGGCAACCAAAAAAAAGGCGCCTATAAAGACATGGGCGGCTTGCCACCAGCTTTGAGTAAAATGATTTTCATGTCCAAATAAAGTTTCAGTACTTAGAAATTCATCGGTTAAGAGATAGCCAATGCCTGAAAATGTAATAAGAAAGCTTAATGAAAGAAAGCTTTGCTTGGTCTGCGCTTTCATAATAACTCAGGGACAAGCTGTTCAACTTTCTTTATTTGCTCAAAAGCATTGATGACCGCTCGTCTTGTCATGGTTGCTCCACTGAGAGCGTCGATGCTTTGACCCAGGGCAAATTTTTTGGCTTGAGCGATAAGCCAATCTTGAGTTGGTTGGTACTTCTTGGGTTCATCAAAGCGGATAACATGCCAAGTGCTGGCATGGGCCTTCGTCACTTTTTTAACTAAGACCATAGGGTGAGTTCGCACAAGCTCTTGCCTGACGTAGGCTACACTGTCGTGTTTTTCGCATTTACCGTGAAACCAGGGATAGATTTGAGATTGATCGGGGGCCGCTTGGGTCTTTAGCTCAAGACGACACTCTGGGAAACTCTTTAAGAGAGCTTGCTCAATATCAAAAGCAAAGCACGGCCACATACAACAAAAGGCAAGGATGGAAATCCTCGCCTTTTGCGCTGATTGAATTATGAGTCTAGCTTTTAAAAATGCCATCCCATTCCAAGGTTAAATGAATCAACACCAGTTTTTGCATCATTCTCTTGTAGAGTATAATCAGCCTTAAATGAAATATTATCAAGTGGCTTAACCATAATGCCTAGTACTGTGTTTTCTACTTTTGTGGCTTTGCTATTGGTCACACCAGCGGGCACGTCATCTTGTGTGTCATAGTGTTCACGTCTGACATAAGGCATAACAACGAGTTCACTTGGAACCACATCGTAGCCTAGCTCAACGTAAAACCCGTGAAGCTTCTCACCAACATTTTGTGAAGCAGGAAGTTTTTTAGCATCAATACTTGAGTGCACATAAAGAGCACGAGCATAAAGATTTTTATAATTAACCAGAGCATGACCATCAAAGATATTATGACCCACATCTTTAGATGAGCTATTGGCCTTACCAACGTAAGCACTAGCACCAAGAGTTAGCCAATTTAGTTTTTTCCAATCTAGACGGGCAACATAAGACAGAGACCTTGCAGTTGCTTGTGAACCTTTTTGACGTCCACTTCTAACACCTGAACTTGAAAAGCTGTCACCATTAAGAGAGTTCATCAGATAAACATGATATTCGAAATCATGTGATTCACCAAAAAGACCAAGGCCGTGTTCACGCCAAGTCGATGGAATAATCTTAGACTCAATATCACTGCGCTTAACTCCAACAAAAGTGGCCGGCTCGTGCATTTGATTGACGATACCAACCGGAGTCAACAAGAGGCCCGCTCTAAAGTTCAATGCCTTTGAATAGTTATAATCAAGTTGAGCAAACTCAAGGTAAATTTCATCGGCGTGCTCAATTTCGATCTCAGAGAGCATGCTCCAACGATCATTAAATTTATAACCAACATAAAGAACATGGCGAAGAGCATCGACTTGTGGGTTAGCACCACCGACTTTAGACCCCGATTCATTCTCACTTCTGTTATTGGTATAAGTCATCTCGCCGTAACCACCGATCGATACGCGATCCGTCCACGAAGAGGTACTTCCCATTTTAAGCAGAGTAATTTCTTTAGAAAGTGCATCCACTTTCTTTGAGAGGTTTTCTAGTTCAGTTGCAGAGTGAGCTGACAGTGAACAAACGAAGGCCACAAACAGGGCCAGTACTTTGACTTGCATGATAACTCCATCATCAAAAAAGACGTAATGAAGTGATCATGCATGATAATGTTTGAGTGGTCAAACTTTTATTCGGGCTACAAATCTAATTAATTGAGGTGCTCTTCCTCAGCTGTATTAGCCTCACCGGCAACACCGTAATCAACACTTAGCTCTTGAATGATAGCAGCGCGGATTGCCCCCTTAAACTGCTTCCAGTACTCACGGTGGCGACGATTATCAGAGCTAGGAAGCTCTAGAGTAAAAGTTGGAATTCCTCTTTCATTGCCGGCGTAGTTACCGAGGCTGCCTGGAAAGAAAGGATAATTTTTAATGCGATAGCCACTGGCCTTACGACTCATCTGAATTAATAGTTGAGAGGCTTTATTGCCCACTTCTCCACCAGTTTGAAAATCTTCTGGTCCATCGTAATCAAGCATTGTCAGTGGCGAATGCACACTAACAATCTTACCCGGTGTGAAATGATCAATCAGATCAACTTGAAACTGTGTTTCTGTTTCTGATCCGGCCTTAGCACCTGGGTATCTTCGCTTATCTTTGCCATAACGGTGGGCCCAAAGTCTAAGCGCGTCCTTAGTCCAATCTTTGGTTGGAAAGTTGCGATTGATATCAACTCCACGCGCATTAGTGCGTGAAGGATAACGCTTAAAATACGAATCGGGACTGACGAGTGGCGCAACCACTACCCTTTTGTCTCTGAAGTTTTCTCTAAATTCAGGTTTAGATTTCTCGACATCTTTGAGCATTGAAATAACATCAAAACAGAATTTAATAGGAGTGATCTCATCGCCGTGAACGCCGCACATAATGAGTGTTGTCGTCATTGGCTTATCCGGATTTGGATTATCATCGCTCCAAATGGCATAAATAAGTGGATCACCATCGTGAGAGTGAAGCTGCCAAGTCCAATCGACTTTATCGCACTCACTCTTGCCCCAACCGTAGCGATCGAAACTCTGCTCCAGCTTTTGGCAGTAATCGCGAATATCTTTAATTTGATCAGCCAATTTAGCATCCGGACGCTGCATAATGAATTCAACGTCACTCTTCACCCAGACAGGCTTTGGTTCAGCAGCGGGAACGAGGCCCAAAGTCTCTTTAGCTTTTTGTAGTGAGCAACCAGTTAGAAAAATAGAGAGTAAAATCAAGTACTTCATGGAAAACCTAAATTAGGGGTACCGAACTATTATACCCCTAGCTTATAAGGTGTGCCAGTCTTTTACAAAAGCCCTTGAAGCAACAAGCTTGGGAATTTAAGTGCGTAGAAGCCAATTTTCTTAAATAGCCCCACACGCTCGAAACGATGTTCTTTAAAGGAGTCTACATCATCGAGGTGATACGATTGTGCCATGCGTGCTTCAATATCGCTGCGAATTGAACTGGCCAAAGTTTCATTGCCATCACAAAAATAAGCCAGCTCCAGGCTATAGACGTTGGAGCGTGGATCAAAGTTATATGAACCAATCATTGAAGAATCGTTATCGAAAACAAATGTTTTTGAATGGGTTCCCCATCGTGATTTTTCAACGCCATCATTGACTGTTGGGTAGTAGTTCAAAGCGTCGCCTTGATAAATATAGGGCTTAAGTCCACCGCGCAGCCAGCGCTTAAAGTAATGATAAAAAACAGTCGCAACATAGATGGCATCCGTCGAGTAAACACCATTGGTAAGAACATCAACTTTTTTACCGGCATCGAGAAGTTTATCGAGAACTGGGCGCGAATCATCATCAGAGATAAAGTAAGGAGTATCAATAAGCACGCTATCCTTAATCGCTTTTAAACGTTCAAAGATTTCGTATTTAAGCAGTCGTCCTTCGCGGCGGTGACGGCGACCGTGACCTGGCTTATCTGAATAGAAGGCACTCTTATTACAAGTGTCTTTGTGTTCATTATCAAGAAGATCTTTTCCAAGTGTACGCACACGCTCTAAAAGCGCTTTGTCTTCTTGAGTTTCAAACGTAAAGTTTTGAGCTTCCTGAACATATTTATTCCAATGCCTAATATCTTCAGCATACATAGCACGCCCCGACATTCTGCCAGAGTCTCTTGATGAGCGAAGATATTTAATATCATTTGGTCTTGGCTTTCTATCGCGATCAATTTGGATCACATATTTTGAATCCCATACTTCTTGGAAACTTTGAGCAATAGCACCCACAATTTCGCCTTCAACAGAAAGGTCGCGATCGACAAAATTGTATTCCTCTGAAAGATCAAAATACTCATCCGCAATGTTTCGACCGCCAACAACGGCCACTTTGCCATCAATAATCAAACTTTTTCTATGGTTTCTGTACTGGGCCTTAGCGCGCAGGAGTGAAGCCTTATTGTAAAAACGAACAATGATGCCATGACGTTCAAGTTCATGAGCATGATAAGGGCTGATAGTTGAGCCGATCATAAAATGATCAAACAGCAAACGAACGCGAACGCCCTCTTTAGCCTTTTTGACTAAGGCTTGAGTGAACATACGACCAGCTTTGTCGGTATTATAAATAAACATCTCTAGATCAATTGACTCTTTAGCAGACTCAACTAATTGAAGACGTTTCTCCATGGCAGCAAGACCAGAGTTTAAAACTTGTAACGAGTGAGGGGCGTCGCTGTGGGCCTGAAACGGATCGACGAAGTCATCTTGCCCATAGGCGAAGGGACTGAGAATCAGGGAGAACAATAGAATTTTGCTTAAGCGTTTAAACACAGGCACCTCAAATGATAGTGCCTAAATTTACCAAAGACATAGTAACGCGTCGAATCATTTGCGCAAAGATGGTAGTTATAACAGTATCTAACTAGCTAAAACTAGGCTTCTTGTTCCTCGATTGGCTTTGGCAGTCTTGAAATCAAGAGGATTGGCAGAATGAGAAA
>PBCC01000079.1 GCA_002716825.1 Halobacteriovorax sp.
ACTTCACTTATGTTTTGGCGACAACCATGCAAGCTCATATGTAAATGACAAGCCTTTCCCTGCAAACAAGCCTTAGGGATATAGGCGATGGCATATTCTCCAAGTGATGGGGCCTGAGCTTGCGCCACCTTATAAAAAGATTTTTTGACAGTATTCTTTTTAAATTTCAATGGACCTATGAAGTGTTCCATCATTTGCGCACTAATGTCTTGTGCGCAAGCGCTCATCCAAGGCGCAGCACTGGTGGTTTCACACTCGTTGCCAAAGGCAACTGTTGGATAAGCATGACCTAGATTCAAATCAAAGCGAGTTTTCATAGCATCATCGGGCAAGTTGGCTGATTGATAAAATTCGAGGTTTTCTTTAACAATGACTGGCTCCACCGTCTCATCGAGTCTTCCACTAACAAGAAATACTTTGCTGGATTGAAGATTAACAAGTGGATCAATTTTCTTTAGATTGTCCAAATGAATGGCTTTTTGGAAAAGACTGTTTCCATTTGGGCCACGTCCAGAGCTTTGCATGCACTCATAAAGAGCACTTAGTAAACTTCCACCAGCACAGCCATAGGGACCAGCAGCAAAGATACCTGCTGCTTGAATTGTGGATGAATAGGCTACGTGCATTTGAGACGCCATATAGGCGCCAGAAGAAATGCCAGAGACACTGATTCCATTTCTAATATTAATCTCGGCCAAGGATGGTTTTATTGACCAGCTAAGAAAAAATAAGAAAAGTGTTAAGCGTCCTAGCAAGCGGCGACTCCAAAGAAGTGGTGAGCAGAAGCTACGATCACCACTTCTAAAAGACAAGGGAATCCCCTCACTCTAAGCCAAATATTAAGGGCTTAGCGCCTACGTTTAGTCTAGGTTGACGTGAAATAAACGAGCGACGCGATTAATCTCATCCCCATTTCGCTCGTTATAGACACCACAGCCATGAAGCATATTATTTTCTAAATAGAAGTCTCCATTAAGCATCATATAGTGAAGATGCATATCATCTCCCATTTCGACTGCGACCCACTTCGGCCTGATAGGTTTTTGATCGGCCAGCTGTTTACTCGTGATGATATGAATCCAGCCGCCGTTATTCACAACCAGACGATCTTGATGCCAATGAGCGATAGCATCGGGAGAGATCACACCGGCACGTCTTTGATTATAAGCTGTCTGCCCTACAACTTTTCCATCAAGGTTCACTGTTGCGACACCATTGAAGCCGCCTTCTCTGGTACTTGTCATCAGAACTTGTAAGTTAGTTCCATCAAAAGCTGCCGAGACAGGCTTAGAGCTCTCAACTTCATCTAGTTCACTATGCCAGACAATTTTTCCAGTCATTGTATTAAAAGCCGTAAGGCCTGCATTGCCGCGAGCAATATAGAGAATATCGACGACGAGCTTCATTGAAATGGCTTTTGCTGTCTGAGGGTTTGGGTTAAACACGATTGGGAATGTCCCTAGAATAGCTCCGGTGAAATCAATCTGGGTTAAGTCATAATCGCCAAGTAGCCAAAGAGACTCAGTCGTTTTAATTAAATCTCTAACTCGTGTCGATGATTCAAAGATCTGATCACCTGTGAAAGTTTCGACAACATATCGAGTGCCTTGATCATCAACAACACGGCGAGAAAGATAGTCGCTGCTAAAAGATGGAGCGTTTGAGATCCAAGTATTTGTTCGTCCTGGATAAGGCTGCTTAGAAGACTTACAAACAGTTTCAATATGTGAGGCAAAGAGGTTGGTTGAAATAAGAAAAAGAGCAAGGCCAAAACGCATCATGCGAATCTCCAAAGTTAACTTCCTCTATGATTTCCCCAGTAAGATCTTAATCATTTCAACTCGTTTTGTGATCAAAAAATTAAACTAAAGATATTGTCCGAGTAAACCGATAGGGTTTAAACGGAGATTTACTATGAAAAAACTCGTCCTACTCGCAACACTTAGCTTCACTACTATTGCCGGTGCACAGGAGTATCCACAAACAGGTCGAATAGGTCCTGCTTATATTGGTGGAATGGAATATTGGCCGTTTGACGACGCGATACCAGGTTCCCCTTATCCAGACCGAGTACTATGGTCTTATGGAGAAGGTAGTGATCTCGCCAAAAAATGCATGCTCCAAGGCAACCAGCTCCTTGTCAGCTGGCTTAAGGATGACAATCATCCAGTGACAAAAGCACTTAAAGAATACAAAGAAATCGGCGGCACTGCTGATTTCTTTATGTGGACTAATGACTATAGCAAAGCCCCCGCACAAGCAGCTAGAGGAATGCGAAAATCGCATGTCTGGTGGTGGTCAGGTAGTGGGAGCGATACATCAGGATGGTTAAAATTTGAATCTACTGTTTCGCCTGACGGGACATGTAGCAATCCAAAACCTGAGCAGATTGTAAGCTATCTGGAAAGTCGCTACTCACTTTTTGCGGCAGCGCCAAGTGAAAACATCCAAGATTCTAATCGACAAGAGATTGCTGAGCCAGGTTTCTTAAATCGCATTCAAAACTTCTTTAATAGCAGTGGATCAGCTCGCTAAGTAAAGCTTTGTTCTAATTGAAGCAATTTCTTTTTATTCTCAAGTCCACCGGCGTAGCCTGTAAGCTCGCCGCTGGCACCAATCACCCGGTGGCAGGGAACAACAATAGAAAGTGGGTTCTTACCATTGGCCATACCAATCGCTCTTGAAGCCTTAGCATTTCCAATCATGATAGCAAGATCTTTATAGCTAGCTGTTTGACCATAGGGAATTTGTTGAAGTTTATTCCAAACATTCATTTGAAATTCGGTACCTACAGGATCGAGGTCTAGATCAAACTCACTTCGCTCTCCTGCAAAGAACTCTTGAAGTTGGAGTTTAGTCTTTGAAAGGTGCTTATTCTTGGGATTCATGCTTCCCAAATCAATTTTGACACGACTTTCTTTTTCATCTTCCCAGAGTACCGCGGCCAATCCTCTGGCAGAAGCCACTAGAGTTAACTGACCAACCATTGTGTTTATCTTGATATATTCCATTCCCATAAAATTCCCTACATATCTTATTCGATCTAGTGTACACAAAAGTCGTATGAAACTGCTAGCACTCGCTCTCTATTTACTCCCATTAAGCACCTTTGCAGGATATAGCCAAACACTGCCTAAGGGAGTGCGTAACCTTACCTTTAGATTAATCAAAACAAATACCATCAAGGGTAGCTACAACGCACAAGGACAGCCTGAGGGTTATAGCATCAACTCGAAAATTAATGCTGATGTTCTGATCGGGCTAAATGGATCAGTTGATACCTACCTCAATGGTCTTAGTCCGGCCGATTATAATGATTTTAACTTTGGGACTTTTGAAGGCAACGCCACCTCAGATGTCTTTGCTCAAGCGCTCGGGGCTGGTTATGGCATTACCGATAAAATAACTATCTACGGCTTCATCCCCTTCTATGATGCCACAGTAGACCTCAATCTTGAGCGCACAGAAAAAGGTCGAAAGAATGTCGGCTCAAGTATCGCACTGGAAGGCCTTCCAGAAATTGACGTTCGAATTATTCAAAATCTATTCGTTAATTACTACAAGTATAAGCCCCTTGGTAAATGGGAAGCGACTGGCTTTGGGGATCTCGAATTTGGGGTGATGTGGAACTTTCTCTCAAGCGATCACTACGGCCTATTATTAAATGCTGGTCTGGTCGCTCCAACTGGTCGAGAGGACAATCCAGATATTTTACAAGATATCAGTTTCGGCGATGGTCAGTGGGACAACTTCGTTGAAGTTGGCGGTGATTATAAATTAACGGATGATCTAAGTTTAGATGCGTGGACTCGCTATACGCTTCAACATAAATTTAAGAAAAATGTTAGGCAGCCCGAAAATAAAGACTTTCCCATGACGGAGAAAAAGGGCATCAGTGAAATCGATCTCGGCGATAAGCTTTTATTTGGCACACAAATAAATTATTCCATCGATGATCAATGGACACCAAGTCTAAATTATATCTTTGAATACAAGGCCAAAGATAATTACAGCAGCAACTCCCCTACAGCTGATGCTATTAACGAGAGTAATACAGAGCTCAGATCCCATACGCTACGACTTGGTATGAGCTACTCAACCTTAGAGTTATTCAAACAGAAGAAATTTATTCTCCCCGGTGCCATTAACTTTGCCATCCAAAGTGTCTTAGGCGGCAAGAATACTCCCAAGTATGAACGGGCCGATCTAGAGTTTCGCCTCTTTTTCTAAAACGGCAGTTTCAGGCCGATATGTAGCTCAACCTGGCCTTGAATTTTCAGATCAGTGACTTTCGGCAGTGACTTAATAGTAAGAAGAGGTTTTAGTACCAATTCTTTATCATCTTTGATCAGCTCTAAAAGGTTTTGTTGATGCACCTCAAACTCAAGGCATTTGTAATAGCAGCGATTGTTTCGTCTACGATAACTAAAAAGTAGTTTATCCGCCTTCCCTATCACGGGAAGGATAATTGGTTGCGCTAGCTCTAGGCTTTCAACAAAAGAGAAGTCCGCTTGAAAGTCCGAATTTTGTTCAACTTGGTCCGAGTATTTAAGAAAAATTTTGTGAATACGAACTGAGCGAACAATTTCAGAATCAAAGTTTAGATCGGTTAAATCAAGCGTGTAATTTGAAAGGTCGACATTTTGTGAGCCTTTGATCCCAAGAACAATACGCGCTAATGTTCCCATGAAAGAATGGGCCAGCTGCTCAAACTGATTAGGGATATTGGCCACTTCAAAAATATCAACTTCATCAATATTATACGTAACCTTCAAGTAATAGACCCCATCCTCTCCGTAATCAATGCTATCGAGAGTCGAGCTATTGGCGACGGACTTACCCTGAATCTCCAATTCCTTTTTTAATTGTTCTCTTTGGAGTTCGGCCAGAGTAATGGGCTCTGCCAGTGGTGTTATCTTTTCTTCGATCTTGCAACTACTCAAAGTAGTTACTAAAAACATTAAGGTAAATATGAAGCCAAAGCTCTTCGTCATCCATGGGAGTATAAAGATAATTATGGTGAAGAAAAGCAAATGAATTAATAACGACTTAGCCAATACCCGATTGAGTTTAATTGCCAACAAATCAGGACAAGCACTCAATCGAAGTGGTTGTTTGAAGTTTCGCTTACTATCTATTAAAGACCACCTCTTAAGCCGTATATATCGAGCGAGGCCTTCAAGTAGCCTAAATCATGGGAGGTGTTCATTTTTTAGACACGGCCGTAAGTTTTTCTCCCAATCCCCGCAAAATGCTATTAACTGCTTAAATAGAAGGATGAAATATCTTTTAGCCCTCGTTCTATCGATCTTAGTCGCACCAACTTTTGCGGCTAAAAGTATCTTCCCTTTGGCTACATCTGCGATTCGGCTTCATTTTGCTTCCGATCAGGAGCTTAAATCAGCCATTACAACACTGGCCGATGAATCTAGTGCCAGTAAAATTTTCGATGAAGTTAAAAATGGCAAAGTAACTCTGCAACTTCTGAATGATTTTAACTTTGAAAACTCAAACTCTGGAGACCTAAGTAAGGTTAATGACGATCTTGGTAGAACTCACGGATATAAAATTACTATCCATAAAAATATCGCTCCAATCGGTGGTGATAAGTATTACCTGACATTAAGCTATGAGTCTGAACTTTATACAAACAGTGATCAGCCGGAAGAATTTAAAGCTGATTACCGCGAAATACTTTATCGTAATGATGATGGTTTTTGGCAGGGAGACATTTATTACAAAGAAGAGAATATTCTAAAACTCATGATCAATAAGGTAAAATCTCAAGATGCCTATTACTGGAAAGCTGGAGTTGGTTTTCATCAAATAAATTCAGACGATGCTGATCGTCCATTTCTACTCTCGAGTGTCACTCAGCAGGCATGGTTTCATAGAGCTGTTAATAATGCGAGAGGGCCTTATTACCGCGAGTATAATTATCTGGCCCAACCAGATGCTAGTCACTCTGGCGTAGAAATAGAAGCTGAGTTTGGAAGAGACATGACGCTACTTCAAGGCGATCATTCTAGAACATTCCTGCGGGCCGGAGTTGAGGCTAGACTTTCTAATATCAAAAACTCCAGTTTTGTTGGTGCCTATATTAGCTTAGGCCACGATATTCACAACCAAAACTCTAGGCTGCCCGGTGTACGTGTAGTGACTGGTTACTTGGCACGAAAGTACTCAGACAGTACCTACTCCGAAAGCTTTGCCGAACTGTCGTTACAGGGAGAGAATCTCGGAGCTTCAGTTCGCTACGTGCTCCCTCACACTGATGATCCAGCTTATCTCAATGCTTTGCCATTTGATTTTGAAAATAGAGAGGCGCATGTACCAAACCGTGAACCTACTCTGTGGCTGATTGTTGAAGGTAAGTTTTAATTGTGTTGAATCTCTAGATCTACAGAATGACGCGGCTTCTAGGAAAGTATCACGTAACTTTAAAATGGTGGAGGTACCCGGGATCGATTGATGGCTGCGCATCCAGCTTCGCCACCCTACGGGCAACCAAGGTTGTCTCGAATTGCTCCTGCAATTCGATCGAGGACTAGGCCCTCATTTCATATCCCTACGAACTCATCAGGAAAAATAAAAAAAGCCACTCGAAAGTGGCTTTTTTTATATTTTATGGTGGATTTAACCGAAAGTCAGTCAATCCAGCAAGTTAAGTAAGGTTCGTCGACAACTGAGCGAAAGTGGGGCACGTCCAGTCACATTGAGAAGAAATAAGCTAGTCATCGTGCCATCCCGAATGGCCTTCGCATTCACCACATCCTGAAAGATAGCTATACTCTAACTCTGATGTAGTATAGCCTCCACACCACTCACACTCATAAACATTATCAAAATGTTCGAAGCAACTTGTACAGCGATAACTACCATCACTTGTTTCAACAACTGAGTTATTCTCCCAGCACTCATCACAATTAATGTCGTTAAATGCAGTTGCACCTTCTCGAGTTACTTCGTATTGGCTTGGCCCATGATATATTTTTTCTGAAATAAAATCTGGATAGAAACTTTCTCCGCAAGAAGTACACTCAGTCTGCCCTTCACCAATAAAAAAAATGCTATTATTGCAGTTAGTACAATTGGAATAGAAGCTGACTTTGTTAAAATCACAGACCCCACAATTAACTTCATAAAACTCATCAATATTACTTAAGTTATGCTTCAAGCTTTCAAAGCTACAACTTGGACACGCTGAATATATAGTGCCTGCAGCGTTTTCTGCTTTAATCTGATCCTTTATTCTTTCGTAAATAATACGTAACAATTCATTATGCGTTTTTAATTTTTGATTCACGAGCTCAATCGCGTCTAACTTGGTCAAAAAAATATTCTTCCACCTAGTCGTTAATATAGTGTACAAGTGGTACCAAGCGATTAATTGTTCTTTAACTATTTCTTGCACCACTCCATCCGAACTAGAATCCTGTGAATGTGCCTCGTGAAAAAAGTGTACAGCCTTATTTCTATGTTTTGAAATCTTATCGAATACTTTAAATTCATTATCTGATAATCCGCTCTGAACAGTTTTATCCAGTTTCGTAACAGCTTCTTTTAAATTTACTGATTGAAAATCACCTGACTTCACTTTTGAATAATCCGGAACTTGCTTAGTCTGACTCGTCACAATTAATGACCAGTGCTCAGCCGCAAGTCTTGCTTTAAGAAACAATTCAATTGAACTACTAAAATTGATGATCGAATACTTTGGTTTATCCTTTAAATCATCAACAGAAGAATTCAAGAAATCGATTGCATTGTCTACAATTCGATCAAAAATTTTGTCCATAATTACCTAAAACACCTGATGAAGAATCTCTTCATCCTTAAATTGATTAAGAATAACGTCTAGTGTGTCAAAAGATATATTGTGCTCTGCTCTTTCGATACTTTTATAAGTCCCTTCACTAACATTGATGATCGTTGAGAACTCTTTTTGAGTCTTTTTCTTATTCTCTCTGATAAAGCACATTACGACTGCTAGCTTTTGTTTGCGACTAAGGCCAAGCTTATTAAGTACAATGCTAATATTTTTAGCTGCATCCTCAATTTCATAACCCACGATCTGCTCTTTATTAGCCTTTGCAACAAACTTAGCAATGTCCTCGTTAGAGGTTTGCATTTGAATGTTTGCAACTCCAGTTACGAAGTGAACATACATAAGGCCAGTGTCCTTGTTGTATTTCACAATCATTTTAAGCCTCCAAAATTACTTTGAACGTTCATAAAGAACCTTCCCTGATTTCGTGTAAGTTGTTTCATAAGCGGTTTCCATCTTTCCAATTCCATCACCAAGAACTCCAACAACAACACAAAAGTAAATCTCTCCAAACTCAGGGTCATTCTCTATTTCTAAGTTGTAGAACAGACATGCCCTATTGCTCTTTTTACTCTGAACGACCTTCACTGGACTAATAAGAGACTTTCTAATTCTCTCAATTGTCACTTCTGGATGACCATCAAGGGCATGCTGAAAGTCGACATCCCAAATCTGGATTTTTAGGCCCTGCTCTGTCTCAACTTCATCAATTAACTGCGCTTGGTCACCCTTAACATCCATATCGGCATTATAGTCAATATCTTTACCACAGTCAATATATTTACCTTTTGTCATTTTTAACTACCTAATTTTAAGTAATTAGAAAAAGATTGGAGGGATGCTTTCCCCTCCAATCTTCTACTTTTTAAGTTTTAGGACATTCTCAAAAGAGTTCAACTTCGGCATAACCTTAAAATCGTCAGTCACCCCTTTCACGTCTACTCCGGCCATTCGAACATAGATTTGAAAGGTCTTAAAATCGGCCCAACCTCCCATCTTCATTACTTGAGTGGGCTCAGCTCCGGAGGCTAACACATGGGTTGCAAAGCAGGCCCTTAGAGTATGAAAAGTCAGATACTTTTCAATTCCAATGCGATTTAAGAAATCGCGTAAAACCTTTCCTGCATTTCCACAATTCCAGCCGGGGGTCCTTGGCAAGACTAGCTCAGAGTTTGGTTCCAGCTGTCTCAATTTCATCAGAACTGTTTTTAAGTCTTCTGAAATATGAGCATTTCGCCACTCTGAGTTTTTTGTCGATTTAATCCCTTTAATTCTTTGGCTATAGGATTTTGTAATTCTGATAATGTTGTTATCAAAATCCACATCATTCCAAGTTAACGCGAATAACTCACCTGATCTCATTCCTGTTAGCAATGCTACCGCCCAAATATTGCGCCAAGGATGCTCCCGAAGCTCAGCTTCAAAAAGCATTTTTTTTATTTCTTCAAGCGTAAGAATCGGTTTGTATTCGTTCTTTTCAGAACCTATCTCAAGTCCATGCACCGGACTCTTGAGAGCTTCCGTTATTAAGCCCTCTTCTACTCCCCAAACCCATACCTTGTTAGTAGAACCCTTGATCGCTTTAATGCGAGCCGTGCTATAGGAATCGGTCAAAAGTGAGTTAATAACATATCGACCGTCGGCACGGCCTAAGTCTCGAACTCTCTTATCGATCCAAGATATAGCTGATAGGTCAAAGAGTAGTTATTCAACAATAAGCGCTCTTAAAAAGAACAAAATTAAAAATCTAAGTGTAAAAAAAGCCCTAGAAATATCGAATGCTCTTGGTGGCCCTAAAGACTTGGCCGAACTCGTTGCTATTGCAGATGAAACTCAAGTTAATGACGCTCGAGAGTTTGCCAAAAGCTTTCCACATCTAAGTCCCTACGAAATGCAGTCTGAAGAATACGACATTTTCTTTAAAGATAAAGATTATGCTCGAATCATATGGGCAGCATTTGGCGAACATAACATTGCTAGGGCAGAGATTAATAAGCGATGGGGCGAAGAAGGTTCAAATCGTCTCGAAATCTTAATTGCTTCAGGATTGCTATATGAAGAAGATGGTCTCATTAAAGGAAACTCTGAAAGCGCTGGGTTTGGCCTAGATTCAACATACAAGCAGCTGAGACTCGCTATTGATCTCTATTCTCCTATAAATAGAGAAAAGGCTGAAAACTGGCTATCCTTCCAGACTCAGAGCGTTAACCAAGTCTTTATCTGTGAAATGAGAGAAGAAATGCGAGCTTTATTTACAAAGTTTCACGAGAAATCAAATAGTTTCAAGTATTTTGGAAATCAGAGGATGTTTTTTGGAATGGTGTTTGATAGGTATGTAGGCGATCTAAACGAAGATGGTCGAGGGCCTTTACAATGAAAAATCTATTCTTTATTTCATTTTTTTCATTAGCATCTTTAGCTTCTGCTCAAGATTTAAACCTAGATCTTAACTCTCAAGAACTCGTTGTTAAGTTCGATAAAAAGCCAAGTACAACTAAGACGGGCCTTCTTTTGAATGCTATTTTGAATAACAGCGAATCCATCCAACTTAAAGATGGAACCATTATCTACGTTAAAGATCTTAATCAGAATGATGCTCAAATTAATAACGGAAGAATTGAAGACCTTGAAAAGGCGCTCAAAATATCTGGTGGCAGTGGCACCGGCGGTGGTGGTTAGAGCTTTGAATCTTAATTAAAATTAATTATTTTCAACAATTGACTAATAGTTAACTGACCCCAAGCATCTAATAATCATCTTATCGTAAATAGAAAGAAGTGCTCGAAAAGAACGATCTAGCTTAGATCAAAGACACGCTCAAAATAGGCTAAATGAATAATTTATAGGCAGTCTTGCTATTTTGCTTGAATTTGCGTAAACATACGTTATGAAATTATTTGTTATAATATTCATTGTCGCATCAATTTTTGCTGACTTTTCACAGGCTTTGGTTGCCGGAGAAATTTTCGGTACAAACTGTCAAAGTGAATCGTACTGCCAGGACACAGACTTTCATCAAGATAGTACTAAAAATCACCACGACGAAACTCACAAGAGCGAATCTTGCCACCAAGGCCACTCCCATTTAGTGGTAGAATCTAATCCTATTGTCCTAGGGACCATTTCTCCAAGTTCTTTAAAGTTAAGCTTCCTCCAATTTAACGTTTCAAAAGTTCAAAACTATCATTCTATTATTATTCGCCCGCCGATCGCATAGTCTCCTTAAAAATCTATTTAGAGTAATTATTTAAGTAAATCTTTAGATTGGAATAAGAAGATGCGTGGAAAATACCTAATGTGTGTTTTTGCATTGGCCATAAATGTCGCTTATGCAAATGAACGTTGTGAAATTAAAAGTATAAAGTCGTTTTATGAGTACTTGAACAAGCAAGGGCCTACTCTAAATTTAGCAAATAAGAGAAAGGATCAATTTGCTTCAGAAGTTGAACTCGCTAAGCAAAGACCAAACCCTGAAGTCGACCTTGATTATCTTAAGGGGGATCAGTTTGGTCTAGACCAAAATACTGCCGCGCTATCGATAAAGCACACGATCGAATTTGGATCAAAAAGAGAAAAAAGAATATCCAAAGCAAATGCTTATTCCGGTTTGAATAGTACTCAAACGGATTTAAGCTTATATGAAGCAAATGTAGATGCAGCTATCGCCTATCAAAAAATTGCTCAACTTCAAATTTTAATTAACAGTGTAAAAGAAGCCAGTGTTACATTTGATAAACTTGTAAAAAAGCTTGCCTCAAGAAAACAGCTCAATCCTGAAGAAATTGTATCTTTATCAACCCTGCGATTAGCCTCAAACGAGTACAAAGCTCAACTTAATGAAATTGAAAACGAACGGCTTCTCTTACTTGGTAAAATTTCATTTCTAACAAAATGTAACTCACCTAGGATTAACTATTATCGTTTAAGTTTTCCTAATTTTTTAAGTAATCAAGAACAAAGAAATGATAGTGGCCTGCTACAGATGGAAGATTTAAAAGTTAAGCTAGCTATTCAAGAGCTTGAGCTTCAAAGGTCATTAGGTTACTCCAATATTCAACTTGGTCCAGTGGTTGAATATGAGACCCAGGGGAGAGATGAATTTGTATCCGTTGGGATAGCTATAACTTTCGACTTGCCAATTCTTCAAACAAACACAGGTGGTAAGCTTAAAGCTTTAAAAGAACTTGAAGCCCAAACCATAGAGTCAAGTAATAACAAGCAAATGCTTCAAATCGAAAGAGAAAACCTATCTAATAAATATAATCGAACTCTCATAACTTATAAAAATATGCCTAGCTTACAGGATTTAGAAAATAAACATATTGAAGTAGAAAAATTATTTTCTAGAGGTCTAGTTTCAATATCGATGGCGATCGAGTCGCATCGCCAGCAAGTTGATTTTTTAAAATCATTGTTTGATATGGAAAATGACCTTTTAGTTACTTATAAAAATATCAACCTAATTGATGGCGACCTACACAGCTTCAACAAACTATTGAACTAAGGAGTTTATATGCAGAGAATACTAATGACTTTCTTTACACTCTTAATCTTTTACTCTTGCAGCAAAGGTGGTGACGAAAGATTGGCTGAGCAAGAAAACATTCGTTCCCAAGAGCAAATTAGTGCCCAAAATGAAAATCAAAGAGAGTGGGCCCGCAGCATGGAAAAAGATCTTAATGAACGAAAATATTTCATTAAAGCGATTGAAGGCAGTTTTAGAGGTGATCTTGATATGGAAAATGCCGATTTTTCAGTAAAAGCTCAATTCACTTCAAGTATTCCAATCGCATTTTCAGATCGAGTTAGAACTCTTGATGAAATCAGCTATGAACTCGCCAATCTCGCAATAAACATTAACATTAAACTAGAGAACCCTAGAGTTGCTAACAGCGCTGTAAGTTGTATCGTTGAAGATTATAAACCCGACTTAAATAAGGGCTCTATCAATATTATTTCTGAGGCATGTAAAAATGTTTTTAAACTTATGCTTTCTGACGACATGCAAATGACTGATGTTGCCAATGAAGAAGCTAGAGCAAGAGTGCTTTCACGAAGTATTCGAAATAATGAGATCGATCAAGTTGAGATTTTAAGCGGTGTATTCGAGTCAAGCATCAGCACAAAAGAATATCAATTTAAACTAAAGAGAGATTAATTATGAAAAAATTATTATTTTTATCATTATTATCCTTTTCTCAAATATCAATATCTAGTGAAACAATTATTTCACTAGATCAAGTCGCAGCAAAAGTTAAAGAGTCAAATTTTAGTGTATTGGAGAATGCACAAAGGGTTTATCAAGCGAAAGAGACGATCAACTTTAGTAAGAGAAACTTGCTGCCAAGGCTAAACTTTTGGAACATACTCAAACTACCTATTGATTGGGCTTCAGCAATTGATATCGTTCAGGACCTAGCTCCTTTTCTTGTGCCGAATAACTGGTTTCGTGTTTCCCAGAGTAATCTTTTTTATCTCGCCCAAAAAGAGCAATACAGGGCTTTATGGGCAAATCAAGTTATGACCGCCAAACTTTTATATATCAACACTCTTAGGGATGCTGATTTTTTGAATCTTTTGAAAATACAAAAGGAGCAGCTTCAAGAGCTTGTCGATATTGCAGAGACCAGAGTGATTTTTGGAGATATCCCCCCCCAAGTCGTAAAGTTTTTAAAAATAAGAAATTTAGAAGTAAGCGAAGATATTCGTTCGCTAGAAAACCTTGTTTATGAAGAAGTTAAGAGCTTATCTTTCTTGATGGGAATACCTCAGGAAGACAAGGTCTTGTTAGAGAGTATTGATCTACCAAACGTAGACGAACTAGAACCAATTTCTTTTGATACTTTTATCTTTAGAGCACTAGATAATGCACCCGAAATTAATCAATATGATTATATTAAAGAGGCTTTGAATCATACTAGAAAGGAAGTCTATTTCTCTTTTTTAGGGTCCTCATCTACAGCGCGAGGGATATCTGGAGGTACTTTTGATAATGTGCCGATTCAGGACGGACTTGGCTTTGGCCTCGGCAGCTCGCTAAGGATCTCTAGAAGTGAAAAAGAAATCCTAGATATTAACCAGAAGGCTACTTCTGAAGTTATTAAGAAAAGTCTTTATGTGCTTGTAAATAGTTTTAATTCTTATGTTGAAAACATAGACAATCAAAACAATCGTTTCGAGTTGGCCAAAGATAACCATCAAATAATAAAGACCCAGCTTGCTCTAGGTATGAATCTTGATCCGATTGAAATGCTTGAGAGTATTCAGAATTTATTTGATGCTTCAGTTTCTCTTGTGAATTATAAGTATGATGTAGTTACAACAATGGAAAAAGTAAAGCGAACTATTTTCAATGAGGACTATTCGAAAATAGAAGGAAAACTTGAGAGCGTACTACGAGGAGCTAATTTATGAAACTTCTAACAATGATATTGATGATAACTTTAGTAAGTTCATGTAGGTATGATGAAGCTTTTTCAAATTTTAATTCTTTGAAAGAGCTAAAATTGAATGTGGAAAAGATATCTTCTGAAGAACTAACTACTGAAAACCAACTAATAATCAAAAACTACTTTTCTAAAATAAATGATATCGTTTACGAGGTTAAAAGTAGTTCTCGAATACAAAAATATATGCATAGTAAGTTTGATCGTTTTTTTGAGAACTCATTTTGCAAGCAATATACACTAACCCAAGACCTCTACTCTTCTTTAATGAGCAAGTGTACCGTCAATGGTTTTTATATTTGCGCCGAGGAGGTTCGCAACTATAAGAACCTCTTGTTAATCTCCAAGTCACTTTTCACTGATGAAGAATTTCGCAAAATAACAAACGATGAAGATTGCAATATCACTTTAACTGAACTTGGACTAATCAATGATTAAATTAAAATTCCTACTTTCCGCTCTGATAATAATCTTAAGTGCAGCTATTTTTAGTGAGGAGTCTCATAAGGAGAATAATGGACATAAACATGTAAAAAAGGTGAAAGCAGGACATGCAAGTCATAAGGATCATGATGAATCCGAAGAAGGTCATGGCGATCACAAAGAAGAGGGTCATGGCGATCACAAAGAAGAGGGTCATGGCGATCACAAAGAAGAGGGTCATGGCGATCACAAAGAAGCGGGTCATAGCGATCACAAAGAAGAGGGTCATGATGATCATGGTGGTGGTAAAGCAATTGGAAAGGGAAAAGCAGTTGAAGAGGTTGATGAAGTTAAGGGTTTAAAGCTCTCAAAGGAAGCAATCAAAACATTGAAATTAAAACTCTTAAACGTCGATGGTGACGAGTTCACGATTGAAAAAACAACATTAGTCACCTCCAGAGAAAGCAAAGGTGTTTATCGCTTTAGAGGTGGTTTTTTTAAATTATTACCAGTTGAAACAATAAAAGAGGTAAATGGTAAGTATCTTGTCAAAGTTAAGGGTGTCGACTTTGGAGATCAAATTGTTATTAATGGCACTGGGTTATTGCGAATTGCCGACGTCTATTCGACTGATTCAGCTGAATATTCTCATGCTCACTAGGATAGGCAATGATTAATAAAATTATACAATTTTCTGTTAACAGTCGTATGTTTGTCTTTATAGCAACATTCGTTTTATTGATTTTTGGATATAAATCCTTTCAAACTCTATCAATTGACGCCGTTCCAGACATCACAAATACTCAAGTTCAAATTAATACCCCCGTAAAAGGGCTTGTGCCTGAAGAAATTGAGCGAATGGTTACTTTTCCTATTGAATATTCCATGAATGGTATTCCGGGTGTTGAGACGATCCGTTCTATTTCAAGGTTTGGCATCTCACAAGTCACCATCATTTTCAAAGAAGACACAGAGATTTTACAAGCAAGACAACTTGTTAGTGAAAAACTTCAAAACTTAGAGCTTCCCTCTGGGGTAACACCCGAGATGGGGCCAATTAGTACTGGACTAGGAGAAATTTTTCATTATTCAATAGCTGCGAAAGAGCCAGAGACTGACCCGAAAAAAAGATTGATTCAACTCATGGAACTACGATCTTTACAGGATTGGTTTATAAAACCTCGCCTTTTGACAGTGAAAGGAGTTACTGAGGTTAACACCATTGGTGGCTATGAAAAGCAGTTTTTCATCCAGCCGGATATTAAACTTCTTGCGAAGTATGGTCTTCACTTTGATGATATCGAAAATGCTATAGAAAACTCAAACCAAAATGTCGGCGGTGGGTATATTCAGCAAACAGGTGAACAACTTTTAGTACGGGGTGTTGGTCTTTTAAGAAACTTTAAAGATATTGAAAATGTTGTTGTAAAGAGACTCTCTGACTATAAAGTTATTAAAGTTAAGGACGTTGCCAACGTAAAGTTTGACAAACAAATTAGAACAGGGGCAGCAACTGTTAATGGTGAAGAGTCGATTATAGGCACGGCTTTTATGTTGCTTGGAGAAAATAGTCGAACCGTTTCAACAGATATTTTTGATAAGATTAAAGAAATTGAAAAAGATTTACCTTCTTGGGTCGAATTACAAGTTATTTATAATCGATCTAATATGGTCAATGCTACGCTTGGCACCGTTCAGCACAATCTTTTTATGGGAGCCGCTTTAGTTATATTATTTCTTCTATTACTTGTAGGTAATTTAAGAGCCGCCATTATTACCTCACTTATTATTCCAATCTCCTTATTGATCACTTTTATTCTTATGAAATGGCAGAACGTTTCCGGAAACTTAATGAGTCTAGGAGCTCTTGACTTTGGTATTATTGTCGATGGTGCTGTTATTGTAATTGAGAATTGTGTACATAAGCTTCAAAAGGAAGGAAAGCGATTAGGTCGAGAACTGACGAGGGCTGAAGTTAAAAAATATGTAACCGATGCGGCCATAGAAATTCGATCAGCAGCAGGCTTTGGTGAATTAATCGTTATAATTGTATTTATCCCGTTGTTTGCATTAACAGGAGTTGAAGGCAAAATGTTTGGGCCTATGGCACAAACTTTTATTATGGCACTATGCTCTGCACTTGTACTATCGTTTACTTTAGTACCAGCCTTAGCTGCGACTTTTCTAAGTGGCAAAACCAGAGATGACAAACCATACCTCATGAGGATGGCTGAGAACGCTTTTAAGCCGGCTTTGAATGTTGGACTTAAATTTAAAAAAATTGTTTTTGGAATTGGAATTTTTGCTATCGTTTCTGGTGTATTCATGTTTTCTCGCATGGGATCTGAGTTTATCCCACAGTTGGATGAAGGTGATTTTGCCATCCAGTTTATTCGTCCTGCTAATATAAACACTGAAAATTCTATCAAGATGCAAATGCTGTCAGAGAAGATAATTAAAGAGTTTCCACAGATTGATAATGTGTTTGCCAGAACTGGTGCAGCAGAGGTTGCCACTGACCCTATGGGGGTCAATATTTCTGATTCATATGTCATGTTAAAAGCTCGCGATTCATGGCCAAAGGATCAGAATATCAGCACTAAAGATGAGCTCATGGCTTCGATTAAGGAAAAATTAGAGCTTCATATTCCAGGTCAAGTCTTAATGATGTCTCAACCTGTAGAGCTTCGATTTAATGAGCTTCTTGAGGGTACAAGAGCAGATATCTCCGCTAAAATTTTTGGTGAAGACTTAGACAAGCTCATAGAGTATTCCAAGGAAGTTTCTGAAATTGTTTCGACTATTCCAGATTCTGGAGAAGCAGAATCTGAATCAAAGGGTAAGTCCCCCATGATTCAATATGCGCCAAAGATGGATGAGTTAGCGCAGCTTGGAGTTAATTCTAAACCTGTCCTAGATGCTATTAGCACTGCTATTGGAGGGAAGGAAATTGGGCACGTCTATGAGGGTGTCAGGAAGTTTCCAATTGTCACAAGATTGTCTGAAGATGAGCGTAAAGATGTTTTTACCATCAGTCAGCTACCCGTCGGTATCTCTGAAGGTTACACTGTGCCTATTTCCCAAGTCGCAGACATAAGCTTTGTAGAAACATTTACTGCAGTCAGTCGTGAAAACTCTCAGAGAAGAGTTGCTGTTTTGATTAACCCTAAAACACGAGATATTGAGTCGTTTGTTAATACAGCTAAAAGGCTTGTTGATGAGAAAATTAAATTACCAGAAGGTTATTATATTGAATGGGGTGGAAGCTTTAAAAACCTTCAAAGTGCAAAAGAGCGACTTTCGGTGCTTGTTCCCCTTGCCATGTTAGCAATTCTAGCCATGCTCTATGCTGCTTTTAAAAACTTTGCACAAGTTGCATTGATTTTTGCCTGTTCTCCAATGGCCCTCATCGGAGGAGTATTGTCTCTTAATATTCTAGGTATGCCATTTAGTATTTCCGCTGGAGTCGGCTTCATTGCTCTTTCAGGTATCAGTATTCTTAATGGTGTTGTCTTAGTGACTTATTTCAATCGATTGAT
>PBCC01000080.1 GCA_002716825.1 Halobacteriovorax sp.
AAAATGTTCGGATCAAAAATAATATCGCGCGGATCAACACCAGCAGTTTCTGTCAGAAGTTTGTAGGCTCTTTTGCAAATGCGGATTTTTTCATCTTTAGTCGCGGCTTGACCTTTTTCATCAAAGGCCATGACCACCATGGCGGCGCCGTAGTCTTTAATCAGGCGAGCGTGTTTTAAAAATTCTTCTTCGCCCTCTTTAAGTGAAATTGAATTAACAATACCTTTGCCTTGCAAGCATTTGAGACCCGCTTCGATGACTTCCCATTTAGAGGAATCGATCATAATCGGCACGCGAGATATATCGGGTTCACTGGCCACAAGATTTAAAAAGCGCACCATGCAGGCTTTCGAATCGAGTAGTCCTTCATCAAAATTAATGTCGATGACATTGGCACCGTTTTCAACTTGCTGGCGAGCAATCTCTAGAGCAGCGTCGAAATTATCTTCTTTAATTAACCTGGCAAACTTAGGGGAGCCAGTAACGTTACTGCGCTCACCAACCATTAAGAAGCGAGTAGCGCGCTCATCATAAATATTTAGCGGCTCAAGACCAGACAGGCGCATACCTGGAACTAGTTGTGGAATTTTTCTGGCAGGCGAGTTCTTAACTGCTTGAGCAATCTTGTTGATATGGCCAGGCGTCGTACCGCAACAGCCTCCGACGATATTGATTAAGCCGGCAGAGGCGAATTCGCCCATATAACGGCCAGTCATCTCAGGTGTTTCATCGTAACCGGTTTTTGATAGCGGGTTAGGCAATCCAGCGTTTGGATAACAAGAGACATAGCAATCGGCCAGGCGTGAAAGCTCGGCCATATAAGGGCGCATCTCGCGCGCACCAAGCGCGCAGTTGATGCCAACAGAGAAGGGCTTAGCGTGTCGAACAGAGTTCCAAAAACCTTCAACCGTTTGACCGGATAGGGTTCGGCCTGAAGCATCGGTAATGGTAACTGACAACATCAGAGGTAAGGTCTTGCCCGATTCGCGCTCAAACTTTCTATAGGCGAATATAGCGGCCTTAAGATTAAGCGTATCAAAAGTTGTCTCGGGTAAAATCAGATCGGCGCCACCTTCAACTAAGGAGACGATCTGGTCGTAATAATTATCGGAAAGCTCATCGAAAGTAATAGCGCGAAAAGCCGGGTTGTTTACATCGGGAGAAAGTGAAGCCGTTTTATTGGTAGGGCCTAGAGATCCCGCGACAAAACATTTTCGTCCGGGCTGCTCTTTCATAATGATGTCACAGGCTTGCTTCGCAAGTCTGGCTGATTCGACGTTTATATCGTGAACAGCGTCTTCCCGTCCATAATCGGCCTGGGCAATCTTAGTGGCCGAGAATGTATTGGTTTCGACGATGTCAGCACCGGCGCGCAGATACTCGAGGTGAATATCACGAATAATTTCCGGTCGAGTGAGGGAGAGAAGGTCGTTATTGCCTTTGAGATCTTTTTTGGCGTCTTTGAAATGCTCGCCTCTGAAGTCTTCTTCTTCAAGCGTGTGTTGTTGAATCATCGTGCCCATAGCACCGTCCATGATTAACAAACGAGTCTTAACAATTTCTTCTAGATCTAAATAAGCTTGTGTTTTTTTCACCTGAATTTTTTCACCACGTCTATGACACGATCGGCGTCATTCATAATATAAAAATGAACGCCGGGCACGCCTTTGTTAAGTAGGCCTTCCACTTGCTTGCACGTATGAGCAAGTCCGATCTCTTTGGCGTGATCTGGGTTTTCCATCATCTCCGCCACGAAATCATCGGGGAAGTTAATATAAAAGTTTCTTGGAATGGTACGAAGCTGAGAGAGAGACTTAATAATCTTAAGCCCCGGAATAATAGGAACTTTAATCCCGGCCTTTCTGCACTCTTCTACAAAGTGAAAGAAGTGATCGTTGTTGTAGAACATCTGAGTGGTGACATAATCGGCACCAGCATCAACTTTCTTTTTTAAGTTTTGAATGTCGATGGCAAGGTTAGGGGCTTCGAAATGTTTTTCAGGGTAACCGGCCACACCGACGCAAAAATCTATAGGTTGAGCTTCAGAAAGATCACTAGTGTATTGACCGGAGCGAAGAGCAACAACTTGTTCCACTAACTCGCTGGCATATTTATTAAGACTTCTGCCGGTTGAGATCTTCTTGTCGTAATTTAGGCCATCTCCACGAAGCGCTAATACGTTTTCGACACCAAGATAACCAAGTTCAATCAGGGCATCCTCGGTCTCTTCTTTGGTGAAGCCGTGACACAGAAGGTGAACGACGGTGTCGATTTTAAAACGGTTTTGAATAATGCCGCAGATACCGATGGTGCCCGGGCGTTTCTTGAAAACTTTTCGCTCAATCGAGCCATCAGATTTTTCTGAGTAATAGGCGCCGGCCGAGTGGGCCGTGACATCAATCCATGGTGGATCAAATGGTGCGAGTTTTTTTACCACGTCGACGACATCTTGAACGGTGCGACCGCGCGGCGGAGGCACAATCTCATAACTAAAAAGGGGATTTTTGGCGCGCTCGAGATGCTCGATCACTTTCATGGGCTGCTCTATTTTGCAAAGAGTAAATAAAGCCCAATACTAGCAGAAAAGCGGCCTTTAAGGCTAGAAGTCTAGCAGATGTTCCGAGTCATGAGGCTGATTCCAGCAGGGATTTTTCTCGTTAAGCTTCTCGCCAGCGATAACTCGTTGATACAAGGCCACATATTGCTTAGTTAAGTTTTCAATGGCGAAGTTTTGTTCAACATAGGCACGAATGGCCTTAGCATCAAAGCGTTTTTCTCCACTCATGGCCGCAACCAGTTCTTGGTAATTGTTGACGATAATCCCGCTCTCTTTTGTTACAAGCTCGGGCAAGCTGCCATAGGGTGAAGCGATCACGGCTTGACCTAGGGCCATGGCTTCAATCACAGCGATGCCAAAGGGTTCATGCCAACGCACAGGCCATAGGAGCGCGTCGCATTTATTCATAATCGAAAGTTTTTCTTCGCCGCCCACCATGCCGTAGCTATGAATGTACTTTGAAGGGAGAAAAGCTTTACCACCGCCAATATGCAGGTGTTTCTTGCTTTGCTTGGCCGCCTTAATGCAGTGCTTGAGATTTTTAACACTCCAAGATCCCTTGGCCATAAATAGAAAATTTCCCCACGACTTCTTGGCCAGGGATTCGTGCCAAGGATATTCATCGAAATCGAGGGCGTTATAAACAAAAACATCACTGCCATGAATGGCGGCATGCTTTTTAGTCAGAAATACTGTGTTGCGTGAGAAGACTTCGCCCGGCTTGCCGTTGCCCTGAATGGTAATCAGCGTCGGGATGCCAGGAATTTCAGTATTTGTGAACATATGAACGATATCGGCGTCTTTTGGGATTTGCGACATCCAATTATCGTGATCGATCGGGATCAGCTCAATCCCGTAACGCTCAACATCGCTGCTTTCATGACCGATCAGGACAACTTGATGACCTTGCTTGGCCAGCTCTTTCATATGCCAAAACAGAATGCGCTCACTTCCGCCATACTTGAGTACAGGAAGTGGGTGAGGATGTGAGAAGATAACTTTCATAGTGGCAAAAATACCGTATGGTCACTAGAATGGAAACGCTTTAAGGAGTTTTGAAATGAAAATCTTGATCACAGGCGGAGCCGGCTATATCGGATCACATATAGTGCTTTTGCTAGGAGAGCAGGGTCATGATGTAACGGTAGTTGATAATCTTTCAACAGGAAGACGTGAGTCAGTTATTGGAGCAAAACTAATTATTGGCGACGTGGCAGATTCTGATTTCTTAGACTCTGTCATGAAGAATCAAAACTTTGAAGCGGTCGTGCACTTTGCAGGAAGCATCGTTGTTCCAGAGTCTGTCACAAACCCTACAAAGTACTATGATAATAATACTTCAAACTCTTTAAACTTAATTCAAGCCTGCCTTAGAAATAAAATACCCAAATTTTTATTTTCATCAACAGCAGCTGTCTATGGACTTCCAACAGGGGGAGAGTGCCTAGAGACTACTCCTGCAGGTCCAATTAATCCCTACGGAAAAAGTAAACTGATGACTGAGTGGATGCTTGAAGATACGGCTGCTGCTCATGCAGACTTTAGTTTTGTGGCACTTAGATACTTCAATGTTGCCGGCGGAAATGTTGCTGGTCGTGTCGGTCAGTGTTCTCCTCTTTCAACTCATTTGATTAAAGTCGCCTGTGAAACATCACTAGGAAAGAGAAAGTCGATGTCAGTCTTTGGAACAGACTATAACACGCCAGATGGAACATGCGTTCGCGACTATATTCACGTCGATGATTTGGCCCAAGCCCACTTGGACGCTCTTAAATATTTATTAAAAAACGGAAAGTCGGATATATTTAACTGCGGTTACGGAAAAGGTTTTTCAGTTAAAGAAGTTATTGAAACCGTAAAAAGAGTCTCAGGTGTAGATTTTAAGGTTGAGATGGGGCCGCGTCGAGATGGTGATGCGCCGAATTTAATTGCAGTGTCTGAGAAGATTCGAACGACACTTGGATGGAAGCCTAAGTATAATGATCTGGAATTAATTGTTAAAACAGCGCTAGATTGGGAAAGAAATCTTTAATTGCTGCGCATTAGTCCTTGCCTACTAAAACGATCTTAGAGAGACTACACCCTATGAAGAAAATTCTTTTAGTCGATGACGAGCCTACCATTCTTGAGTTATTAGCCGAGACGATCACCGAAGACATTGAAGATGTTGAAGTTGAGTCCGCCACTGATGGTCTTCAAGCTTCTCGTATGCTTTTATCTAGAAAGTATGATGCGATTATTCTAGATATCAATTTGCCCAATAAATCAGGCGTTGCAATCATTGAAGAATTTATTAAGCGAGATAAATCTATCTGCTCCAAAACTGTAGTCATGTCAGGAGCTGTTACTAAGAAAACCATAGAGTACTTACTCAAACTAGGCACCCATGCTGTGTACGAAAAGCCATATGATATCGGTAAGTTCGTCACCAGTATCCAACAAATTTTAAATAAGCCTTCCTAGGCATAGGCTTGATCTTGAGTGATCTTATCGAAATTAAATCAGAGTTTATCTCGGCCAAGATTTCTACACTTGGTGCCGAGCTGAAAAGCTTGCGTGATTATGAATCAGGTATCGAGTACCTGTGGCAGGGTGATAAGAAGCATTGGGGCCGATCAGCTCCGTGGCTTTTTCCTATTATTGGAAAACTACGCGATGATCAGTACTGGCTTAGAAGCAAGTTCTATCATATGGCCCGTCATGGTTTTGCCCGCGATATGACTTTTGAAATGGTCGAGTGTGAAAAAGATCGCGTTTCGTTCAGACTGGAAAGTAATGATCAAACCATGAAAGTTTATCCTTTCGCCTTCCGCTTTCATTTGAAATACAAAGTGTATGGGCCGAAACTTTTAATTGATGTCGAAATTAGAAATGTCGATAAAAAAGAGATGCTTTTCTCACTTGGCTTTCATCCTGCGTTTAACGTGCCGATGAATAAGGGTGAGAAAATTGAAGATTACTACCTTGAGTTCAGTGAGCGTGAATCCCGTGGTGTTCACGGATTGCATGATGGCCTAGTCAATTTTCATGAACCAGATAACAAAAAAGTTTTTCATCCGGCCGGGGTTATTTCACTTAAGCAAAAACTCTTTAATGACGATGCTTTAATTCTTTCTGATCCAGAATCCGAAAGTGTTACCCTGCGTTCACAAAAACATGACAATTACATTCGCTTAGAATTTGGCTCCGTGCCCTATCTTGGGTTATGGTCAGCTAAGAATGCACCATTTATTTGTGTTGAGCCTTGGTATGGTGTGGCCGATGCGGTTGATAGTAACGGTGACTTCTATGAAAAAGAAGGTCTGATCGTGCTTGAGCCCGGCGATAACTTTAAGGCCAACTTCGCACTTCATTTAGGATAATTCATGAATACATATCTTGGACCACACTCGGCAACCCTTTGGCTGGTTTTCACTGCTGGCGTTTTACTCTTTCTTATTCTTGATGTGATTCTTTTGCATAAGAAGTCTCACGAGCCTTCAATGAAAGAAGCGCTTATAGAGTCTGCGCTTTGGATAAGTCTTGGACTTGGGTTTAATGTTTGGGTTTATTTTAATCTTGGTCACGATCTTGGCATGGAGTTTCTAACCGGCTACTTGGTCGAAAAATCTCTGAGCATTGATAATCTTTTTATTATTCTTCTCGTTTTTAATTCATTAAAGATTCCAAAGATGTATCAACACCGCGTTCTCTTTTGGGGCGTTTTCGGTGCCATCGTTATGCGTGCGGCATTGATCATGGTTGGCGTGAAGTTGATTAACGAGTTCCATTGGATTCTCTATGTCTTTGGCGGGATTTTGGTCTTCTCGGGTTATAAATTGCTCTTTGATAAAGAGCACGACGTTGATATTGCTAAGCACTGGTCGGTAAAACTTTTAAAGAAGTTTGTACCAGTAACGTATCACTTTCACGGCGATCGCTTTCTCGCTAAAGAAGGCGGCGTACTGATGGCCACGCCCATGATGGCTGCGCTTGTTTTAGTAGAGGCGACGGATTTAATTTTTGCGGTGGATTCAATTCCGGCCGTCTTTGCCGTGACTAAAGATCCGTTTATTGCCTTTAGTTCAAACATTATGGCGGTGATGGGGCTGCGCGCGCTGTATTTCGTACTGGCCACAAGTGTCGGCAAGCTGCGCTATTTGAAACCCGGCCTTGCGGTTATTCTTTTTTACATCGGCGTGAAGATGCTTTTGTTAGACGTCTTCAATATCCCAAGCCATTTCTCGCTCATGATTATTGTAGGCATCCTTGCCACAGCGGGAATTGGATCGTGGTATGCAGATCGTAACGACGAGAAAGCTTCTTAGTTAAGAAGCTTTTCCATTAGATTATCAAACTCGTTGCTCTCGTTTCCACTTTGGCGACCCATATCTGTGGTCACAGTTCTTCTCATATTGGAGAAGACTTTTCTTAGAGTCTTATTCATCTGATAGTCTTCGCCCAGACGATTCATGATGGCCTGAGACCTGGTGGCTTCACGGGCCCAAGCAAGAGTCTCGTCTCTTTTAGCACGCTCAAGTCCGGCAAAGTTTGAATCCCATCGGCGATAAAGTTTCTTCAGCTTATTCATCAAATCAGGTATGCCCAAAAAGACATTACTATAGTCTTTATTAATATCTGAAACGCGTGAGACAATCATGGCCGAGAGCATGTCAACGCGAGCTTGAAGAAGCGCTGTCGCAGTATCGTGATTTTGCAAGACGAGAAGGCGAGGATCGTCTTCTCTAAGATTAATTTCATAATCATTATAAGCCTCACGCAGGGCAAGACCTCTTTGGATCAGCTTAAACATATCGAGCTTTTCAACACCTTTTTCATGCACAAGCTTGAGTTGGTAGTCATGAACTTCGTGCATGGCCACGGCAAGCGCCATAAAGTTTTGAGCGGCCTCATCTTTTGATGTTGGGCTCATCTCATCGGCAGGAGTTTGGTCGAGGTAATGATTCGCCTGGCGCATAAACTCTTTAATGGCGGCAAAGCGCAGCTCCTTAAAATAGCGCGCGTTTTCAAGCTTTGGATTGTGAGTATAGAGCTGATATTCAAACGCTTTAAAATAAGCGGCGGCCGAAAGAGTTTTATTATAAAAAGTTTCGGAGGCTTCCATGGCCGAAATTTCTTTTAGGCGAGTATCGCGACTTTCCTTAGAGCGAATCTCCAGAAACATGGTGCCAGTGGTGCTTTCCATATTCTCAGTCGTCTCTTTCATCTGCTTCATAACTTTTGGTGCGTCCAAAAGATCACAAGCTGAAACACTAAGAATTGTCGCGGCAATGCTCGCCTGCGCTAAAAACTTCATACTGACCCCTCAATAGATTTTGAGGGACTGTATTTCAAACATTGTTAGATGGCAGGGGAGAGGGGAATCATTTCATAGTTTAAGCTGCCGTAATTATTTGAGCTATTCCACTTCTGGAACACAATTTGATCAAAGCTCTAGATATTTACGACTTAGGCGGATAAAAAGAACTTATGAAAAACCTAATCCTACTTTCTCTGATTCTGCTTACCGGTTGCGCCACGGATATCGATTATAAGATTCCTTCCCACCGTTTCATGGATCCAGAAACCCGCGGTACGGCCATTTTTAAGGCAGAGCTCAGTGGTTTCTATCAGCTTTCCTATCAAAGTGATCACAAGCTTACCATGAGCGAGGTTTATACATTCCCGGTTTTTGGCGATCAGGTTAACGATGGTCAGGCCCTGTCAGACACGCTTAATTTGGGTATGCAAGCGGGGCTTGGGATTTTGCCGATGTTTGATATTCACCTAAGAAGAAATGGCGATTCTCCTAATATGGTTTTGGCAAAAGTTCAGCTGCTGGGTGATCACGCTAATGCCTCAAAAGAGGGCTATAAGCTAGCGCTGTGGGCCGGTGTCGGCGCGATGGAAGAGGACGAGGGCACATTAACCATTACGAAATCAGATGGCAGTACGCGCACTTATTCCGGCGCCATTGAAGTGCACCCTTATGAGGTTGGAACCAGCTTTGGTTACCGCATGGCCGATTATGCCATGGTGTATATGAATGCGACTTTTTCACGTTATCCCAGTAAGTCGACGCTTACCTCAAGCGTGAATCCAACAGTAGTGGTTGAAGGCGACGCTGATTTAGCGGCCGTGGCCCTGGGCTTTAAGCTCGGTAAGTTTAAAGGCGTGAATGGGCATTTTGAAATCGGCGCTTCGCGTGTGAAGTGGGGCGAGAATATTAAGATTGAGCAGGATATCGGCAGTGCCGGAGTGGCTATTTCGATAGCGATCTAGTGGGCCTTCAGTTTAAATCCTGGGTCTAGCATATTCCAAAGGCCGTACAACTTATCAATCGTAAAATTCTCTATTCTGCATTTTACGATCCAATTGACTCGAGAGCGATCGATTCTAAGTATTCTTGCCAGTTCTGCTTGGGAGCAATTCTTGAGCCTCAGATAAGCGATGAAGTTCTGGCATAACTCAAATTTAGTTTTATCGACATTAGAAGCGTTTTCATCAATGACGTGTGTGTAATCATCCTCTGTGATATTTCTAACGGCGTCGTTAATTTCTTTTTGGTTTGGGAACTTCATTTTAGTCTCCTGTCTCTGTAGGCTGTGATGATCCCTATGAAGTCTTGCTTTATATCGGTTATCCAAATTAACTTGTAACAGTAGCGATGCATTTTTATCTTCGACAAAAAGTATTCAAATCCACCGTGACTACGAATTGGAATAAAACAATTTCCTCGTAGTTTATAAATGAGCTGTAGGATTAACTCATCGTTGATGTGGTCTGAGTGCTTATCAACATGTGGGTCGATAAGAACTCTATTGAAAACCCGTCCGTTTACCCGAAGACCGATAATTGAATACTCTCGTCGCAAAGCGGCTCCATTAATAATATCAGTGTTGCAATATTTTGCAACATGCGTAGATACAATCTATAGAGCAATATCAACTATGGAATATGGACGAGCTAAGTGACTAAAATTAAAGAGTGAGTTATAGCGGATTAGAAATTATTTAAAGATGATTTTGCTTAAAATCTTCAATCGCACCACGAAGCCCATCTTCTAAAGAAATCTGAGGACTCCAGCCAAGAGAAGAAATCTTTGAGATATCGAGAAGCTTTCTAGGCGTTCCATCGGGCTTAGTCGTATCAAAGACCAATTCGCCTTTAAAGCCCATAATCTTGGCAATAGTGGCGGCCAGTTCACCAATACTGAGATCATTGCCACATCCGACATTCATCCAATCAAATTCTACTTTAGGCAGCATCATGACATGTACGCAGGCGCGAGCAAGATCATCAACGTGTAAGAACTCTCGGCGAGGCGTTCCTGTTCCCCAGACTGTGAAGGTCCCTAGATTCTTTTCAATGGTTTCATGCATGCGGCGAATGAGCGCTGGAATCACGTGAGAGTTTTCCGGATGATAATTATCACCTGGGCCATATAGATTTGTTGGCATAAGTGAGTGAAAATCATCACCGTATTGATCTTTGAAACTTTGGGCCAGCTTAAGTCCTGCAATCTTGGCGATGGCGTAGGGCTCATTGGTTGGCTCAAGCTCACCGGTTAAAAGATATTCTTCTTTAATAGGTTGTGGGCATAGCTTTGGGTAAATACATGAGCTGCCTAAAAACTGCAGGCGCTTCACTTTGAAATCGTGGCAAGCCTTGGTGATATTGGCGGCAATAAGGAGATTGTCGGAGATAAAGTCGGCGCGATAAGTATTGTTTGCGTGGATTCCACCAACCTTCGCTGCTGCCATGAAGACGTAGTCGGGTTTGTAGGTTTTGAAGTAATTTTCGATATCGACTTGGCGAGTTAGATTTAGGTCTTTGCTTGACGGGGTGAGTAAGGATTCGGCTCCTTGCAGCAGGAGTTGTCTTTTTATAGCTGAGCCGACCATGCCACGGGCGCCTAAGATGAGAATTTTTGAATTTAAAACCATATCAATTACCAAAACTTGCTGTTAGCCGATCTAAGCTATAAATTTACCCGATAAATTTTTAATAGGGAATTTTGAATGTCAAAAGTTGCTTTGATTACTGGCGTTACAGGTCAGGATGGATCATATCTAGCAGAATTACTCCTTGAGAAAGGCTACACTGTTCATGGTATCAAAAGAAGAACTTCACTTATTAACACTGATCGAATTGACCATCTCTATAAAGATCCACATGAAAAAGATGTGAAGTTTTTCCTGCATCATGGAGACATGACAGACAGCTCATCTCTTCTAAGAATTATTCAACAAACTCAGCCAGATGAGATCTATAATTTGGCAGCTCAAAGTCATGTCGCTGTTTCTTTCGAAGAGCCTGAATATACAGCAAACTCAGATGCGATTGGCCCTCTTCGTATGCTTGAGGCTATTAGAATTTTGGGACTAGAGAAGAAGACTCGCTTTTATCAGGCGAGTACTTCAGAACTTTATGGCTTAGTTCAGGAAATTCCACAAAAAGAAACGACTCCATTTTACCCTAGAAGCCCTTACGCGGTTGCAAAGCTTTATGCTTACTGGATAACTGTAAATTATCGGGAGGCTTATGGAATGTACGCTTGCAACGGAATTCTTTTTAATCACGAAAGCCCTGTCCGTGGTGAAACATTTGTAACTAGAAAAATTACTAGAGGTCTTGCTGCTATAAAGAAGGGTAGGCAAGACTGCCTCTACCTTGGAAACTTAGATGCCAAACGTGACTGGGGCCACGCCAAGGATTATGTGGAAGCAATGTGGTTAATGCTCCAACAAAATAAGCCTGAAGACTTTGTCATTGCTACGGGTGAGCAATACAGTGTTCGAGATTTTATCAATGCTGCGGCGAAAGAGTTGAAGATAAAGATTGAATGGCGAGGTCAGGGTGTTGAAGAAAAAGGCTATGACCAAAATGGTAAGTGCATCATCGCAGTGGACTCAAGGTATTTCAGACCTGCAGAAGTTGAAACTCTTCTTGGAGATGCAACGTTAGCTAGAAATAAGCTAAATTGGAGTCCAAGAATTAGCTTTGAAGAACTTGTATCACAAATGGTGGTCGCTGATATGGAAAATGACTAAATTTACTTTTTTGAAGTACCTAGATCGAGTGTGAAAGTTGCTAATTGAAGCATGGCCTTTCTGTGTGTGACCACAATAGTTGTGTAGTTCTTGATAATGGCTTGAAGTTCGAGAATTATTGCAGTTTCAGTGTCCTCGTCGAGATTTGCTGTAGGCTCATCCAAAATCAAGAGTTTTGGCTTTCTAAGAAGTGCTCTTGCAAGCATTATTCGTTGTTTTTGCCCCGCGGATAATCTCTCTGCCTTTTCATCAATTTTCATATTAAGATTTTCAGGGCTAGATTCCACAAAGTCGTTGAGTTGTGTAACTCTTAGAATGTTTGAAATAAGCTCGTCACTAGGAGTCTCTGACTTATTTAAACCGTACAATAAGTTGTCTCTTAGGGTGCCCTCTATAAAGTATGGATATGGGCCAACATACCCAATGCGTTTTGATAGCTGGTCTCGGACAATATAGCTTTCAGTACTATTTACAGACACAGAGCCCATTGTTGGTTTGAGTAGACCACAGACAATGGATAGCAGCGTGCTCTTTCCTGTACCTGATTCACCTACCACAGCAAGACATTGTCCTTTCGAAACTGAGAAGCTGATTAAATTAAAAAGACGTTCGCTTTGATCGTAAGCAAAAGATAAATTATGAGCGACGATATTAATTTCATCAAAAGTATTTCTGCTAGCATTGTCGACCTGATATTCATGTGTTGGAGTGGTCGTGGAGTGGGCTTTAAAGAACTCACTTAGGTTAATCGTACTTTTCGAGTTCGTCTTAAAATCACTTGCAAGTGAGGAGGTTAAGGAGATTGATTGTGTGAATCGGATGAATAAATAGAAGAAGGTTATTGTCGAAAACTGCGCTCCCCATGAATTGGTGCGATGTTCCATAAAAGCAATTATGCAGATAATAATGGTTCCGACGATTGAGGGGAGTGAGTGTTTTATGGAAATAGATGCAAACACTCGCTTGTAAGAGTAGAGATATTCTTTTAGAGAGCTTTTAGCTTTTGAAATTTCTCGGTCACTAATGCCTAAAATACTGAGATAAAAATTATTTCTAATACCATCAGATAGGGCGAGATTTGTTCTCTCCCAGTGTTTGGATAAATCGTTACCTGCAGCGATTAGCTTCTTGCTAATCAATAAAAATGGGATTGAGAAAGTGATGAGTAGTGCGAAGCCAAGAGCAAAAGCAGGTGGACTAGTTTTTAGACACATAAAGGCAAGAGCAACAGCAGTCGTTAGGGCTGTTAGTAGTGATGATAAGTTGAGCATTGCTGTAGAGGCTCGCTGAGTCTCTTCTGAAAACATAGACAGGGCTTTAGCATTTGAAACCTTAGAGGCGTTAGCCAGAGAGAGAGAGACTATAGCTTCCCTTAGGTTTGTTGCGTAGCTCTGCATTGAAAGTCTACTTAAGAAAACTTTTCCGCCCTCAATTAAGCCTCTGCCAAGTCCAATAGAAACAACTAGGGCGAGTGTGCCCGTGAAGCCAAGTTTTAGACTGAGCCCAGACTCGGCTAGAGACTCGTGATTTAGGATGCCTAGCTTTGTAAAAAGAAGTTGCAAGGCTATGGCAAAAGAATATTCAAGAAAAGCGGCAAGAAATCCAATTGCTAATGACGCTATGAGCATCATCTTGGTGGCTGGTGAGGCTAGTTGAAAAGAGAGTTTGGCAGACATTGAGTAGTCAGTAATGGTATTTTTCATCAGTTTCCTCATGTAACTTTAGATCATACCAGAGGTGTATTTTGTCTACAAAAAAGAAAGTGCTCATTACCGGAGGAACAGGATTATTATCCTCTGCGGCATGGCTCTATCAAGAAGATAAATGGGACATCACGTTTATATCAAGGTCGAAGGATCGATTGCCTAGAGGTAAGAAGTGCGTTGTTGTCTCGTTGGAAGAATCGGACAAGCTTAAAACAGTTCTAGAAGAAATGAAGCCTAGCTTTATCTTACATACGGCAAGCCTAACGAGTGTCGAGCAGTGTGAAGAAAATAAATATAAAGCATACCTCTCTAACGTGCTCACCACATCAAACATAGCTAAGACTGCGGCTCAATTGGGAATTAAGCTTGTGCACGTGTCTACTGACCATTTTTCTAGCGAAGGAGACTTGAGTTCTGAAGATGAGATCGGATTCCCTCAGAATAATTACGCATTAACAAAGCTGCAGGCTGAATTTGAAGTAAAAAAATATTGCCCAGACTCACTTATTATACGCACCAATTTTTTCAGTTGGGGGCTTCCGCATAGAAAAGCTTTCCTAGATTTTATCGTCGATAATTGTCTTGAGCAAAAGAAGATAACCCTTTTTGATGACATAAAATTTAATCCAATTTCAGCAAAGTATTTACTTCACTATATCGATCTATTGCTTGAAATCAATTCATCCGGTGTGTTCAATGTTGCAGGAGATGAGCTGCTGACGAAGTACGAATTCGGTATGAAGGTTTGCGACGAAATGGATGTTGACAGTTCATTTGTTGCCAAGGGTTCTATTGATGAGCAAGTGGGCTTGGTTTTGCGCCCGAAAAACCTTTCAATTTCTAATGAAAAGTTGAAGAAGACTTTGAGCCTGAATGAAGTTCCAAGCGTCCAGCAAATGCTAAAAGAGCTACGTGAAGAAGAAAAGCAGATTAAACTCAGTGTTGATCAGCAGTATTCCAATCCGAAGCCCCCTTTTGTTTCTTATGGGAAACAGACTATAGATGACAGCGACTTCGATGCAGTGATGTCAACACTAGCAAGTAGCTATTTGACTCAGGGGCCGAAAGTTGAAGAGTTCGAAGCTGCCATTGCACGCTATGTCGGAGCTAAGTATGCCGTCGCCATGAATAATTGGACTTCAGGTTTGCATATGTCCATGCTTGCACTTGGAGTGGGGCCAGGGGATTTCGTTGTCACAACTCCTCTTTCTTTTGTTGCGAGTAGTAACTGTATCGTTTATGTAGGCGCGCAACCAATCTTTGTAGATATTGATCCAGAGACACTAAATATTGATGTTGAAAAAGTTGCTGAAGCCTGTCGAAGTAATAAAAACGTTAAAGCAATTATACCTGTACATTTTGCTGGCGCACCTTGCGAGATGAAAGAATTGCGTGAAGTTGCGAATAAATATAACGTCAGTATTGTTGAAGATGCGGCCCATGCGCTGGGGGGAAGTTATTTGTCTGGAGAAAGGATTGGTAACCCTCGTTACTCTGAAATGATAGGATTTAGCTTCCATCCAGTGAAGAATATAACAACTGGAGAGGGGGGAGCAATTACAACAAACTCAGAAGTCATCTATCAAAAATTACTTAAAATCAGATCTCATGGAATCAACAAGGGGTTTGATAGTTTTGAAAATGAAGGTGAAGCTTTTCATTTAGGCGTAAAAAACCATTGGTATTATGAAATGCAAGAGCTAGGTTATAACTTTAGAATAACAGACTTACAGTGCGCACTTGGATTATCTCAAATGAAGCGTATTGATCATTTTTTTAAAGAAAGACAGCGAGTCGCAAGTCTGTATGATAAACACTTTTCATCACTTCCAAACATTAAGCTTCTTCAAAAAAACACTCGCAGTCAAAGTGGTAATCATCTTTATGTTATAGGAATTGAATATGAAGAAATAGGCTTGAGTAGATTTGAAGTTTTTGAGAAATTCAAAGAAAAAGGAATTCAGGTTCATGTTCACTATATCCCAATCACAAATCAACCTTTCTACAAAAACAACTACAAGACTGTTGAAATGCCAAACTCTGAAAAATATTATGCAATGGCACTTACTTTGCCAATTTATCCATTGATGACAAATGTAGAAGTAGAGCGAGTCGTCGAAAGTCTTAGAGAAATCGTTGGTTGAGATATTATTTATAGGTGAAAAATGAAAAAATTGCTGAATATTCAAGAACTTAGGGAAAGCTATAAGAAGGGCGAGAATATATCCTTAAAATTACAGTCTGATGGCTCTCTATCATCCGAGGATATTATTGAGGTTTCATACGATCTTCAGTCTGGCTCTTACACTAACTATGTTTTGAGCAATATCGAAAGAGCAAATGCTTACGCATTAGAGTTAGCACAGCTCCTCGATGAGCATCTCGACGAAAATGACATAATGTTGGACATAGGTACCGGGGAGATGACAACACTTACTCTAATGCTGAGTCAATTAAAGAGGTCTCCAAGGTTGGTTTTAGCTTTTGATATTAGTTGGTCGAGAATTTATGTGGGGAAAAAATTTGTTGAAAAATACTCGAAATTTGACAACGAAAAAGTTCTCCCCTTCGTTGCAGAGATGGAACACCTTCCGTGTGCCGACAATTCGATAGATGTTGTAACTTCAAGTCATGCTCTCGAACCCAATGGTGGAAAACTTGAATCTATTTTAAGAGAGCTTTTTCGAGTAACAAGAAAAAAACTTGTGCTGTTTGAGCCTAGCTACGAGAATAACTCAAAAGAGGGCAAGGCTAGAATGGATAAGTTTGGATACATAAAAAACTTGGCGGATATAGTCGAGTCATTAGGAGGACAAGTTCTTAGTACGACCCAACTTCATAATATTGCAAACCCCCTAAATCCGACTTACTGCTATGTGGTTTCTGTCGATGCAGCGCGAGCGAGCGATGACCAAGACTTCTCTTTTTCTGTTCCAGGAGTTAGTACGCCTCTATTTTTGAAAGACTCTTTTTACTTCTCTGAACAGATGGGGGTTAGTTTTCCAATTATTGATAAAATTCCCGTTCTAAAAAACTCAGCTGCAATTTTGACTTCAGCCCTTCGAATATGAATATTATCTTGGGAACCGTCCAGTTTGGGCTCGACTATGGTATTCTTGGCAGAGGCTTGCCCAGCGAAGATGATTGCAAGCAAATGATGAGTTTTGCTCACGAGAATCACATTAGAACTTTAGACAGCGCCATTGCTTATGGTCTTGCTCATGAGCGTATTGCTAGCTTTCATCTGAAGTCCTCCAGTAAATTCAATATAATTACAAAATTTCACTCAAGTGACATTAATGGCAGTCTAAGGTCTTTTTTGGTCGATTTGTGTTCAGAGTTAAATGTTACAAGACTGAGTTGTTTAATGTTTCATTCATTTACCGATTACGAGCTTAATAGGTCTATTGCTGTAGATCTGGTGGAGCTAGGGGATCTTGTTGAGCGGGTGGGGGTCTCAGTTTATGGCCTTGATGAGGCGCTTGTAGTAGAAGGCGATCCGTGTATTCAGGTTATACAAATGCCTTTTAACTTATTTTATCTAGGTCGTAGGGAAGACGACTTTCTTTCTTCAAAAAACAGGCGGTGCGATCTCCACATTCGATCAGTTTACGCTCAAGGGTTAGTATTTGCAGGTTCAAATTCTCAAATAAAGAAGCTACCTGTTCAGTTGCAAGAGGCAGTTTTTAAAATTCAGGAGGTTTGCAATACATATTCCATGAACATTGGGGCACTTGCTCTTCACGTTGTACGTGCAAGGCTTTCTGATCGTGACGCAATGTTGGTAGCAGCTGATGGTCTCGACCAATTAAAGGAAACTGTTAGAATTCTAAATGAAGAGTCATCAGACCCACCGTTGGAGCTAATAACTGAAATTGTATCAAGCGTTCCAGTCTTGGATCTTGATCCAAGGAGTTGGCCTTGAAAATTGCTTTAGTAACCCAAGTGAGAGTGGGGTCTACTCGACTCAATGGAAAAATATTAAAGAAAATCGACAGAGATGATACAGTTTTATCTCTTCACTTAAAACGACTTAAAAACTCTAAGATGGTCACTCATTTTGTTGTAGCAACCACTAATGAGCCGGGAGTAGAAGAGATTATCAGAGCTTCAGCCGAAGCTGGCTTTGAGACTTATCAGGGCTCCTTAAATAATGTATTAGAGCGTTTTTACAAGGCAGTCTCAATGATTGAGCCAGACTATATTGTTCGAGTAACTTCAGATTGCCCCCTGATTGATCCAGACTTAGTGGATTTATGTGTAAAGAAAATTATAAATGATCAATCCTTAGATTATGTTTCAACTAATATTGGCTTAACGTATCCAGACGGGTTTGATTGCGAAGTCTTTAAGTATGGCGCTCTGAAAATTGCATATCAAAACACTGATCGATCATCTGACAAGGAGCACGTTACACCTTATATCTGGAGAAATTCAACCGCATTTGAAGGGAAGTTATTTCGCTCAGAAGGTGTACCGCTCAAGGATGAAACTTACGGGAAATTAAGACTGACTGTTGATACTAAAGAAGATCTAGAAGTTGTACAGAAAGTTGTGGCGCGCTGTGGGAAAAATAAGACATGGTTACAATACTCTAATGAACTTTTAAACTTTAAGGAATTGTACGAGATGAATCATAGAGAAACTAGGAACTTAGGTATGTATAAGGCTTTAGCTCAAGAAGATGGCCTAAGATTCATTACAAACTTTGAAAAATCGAATGAGTATAGATCTGAGATTCACGACCTTATACCTGGTGGAGCTCATACTTACTCAAAGGGAGATGATCAGTTTCCACTTCTGTCGCCAGCAGCGATTCAAAAAGGTCAGGGTGCCTATGTTTGGGATATTGATGGGAACATGCTTTTAGATTGTTCTATGGGTTTAACGTCGGTTAGTTTGGGACATGCATACCCTCCCATAACTGATCGAGTTCGCATGGAGTTAGATAATGGCGTTAACTTTCAGCGACCCTCGGTATTAGAAAGAGAAATGGCAAAGGAATTTTTATCACTAATTCCAAATCATCAGATGATAAAGTTTGCTAAAAATGGTTCTACTGCAACAACTGCTGCCGTCAAATTAGCACGCGCTTATACAAAAAGGAATTTGGTTGCTTTTCCACATGATCACCCGTTCTATTCATATGATGACTGGTTTATTGGTCGGACAGAGTCTAGTAAGGGAGTACCTGACGATATAAAATCAATGGCTGTGACGTTTAAGGCTGAAGATATTAACTCTCTTAAAGAGCTCTTCAAAAGCTATCCTGGGCAGATTGCATGTGTAATTACTGAGCCAGAGAAAGCACATGGGTTTGCACATTCATTTTTTAGTGAAGCTATTCCTTTTGCCCAATCTGAAGGAGCACTATTTATATTAGATGAAATGATTACAGGGTTTAAAACAGCTTTTCCAGGTGCAATTACCAAATATTCTCTTGATCCAGATCTTGCAACATGGGGCAAGGGGATCGCAAATGGCTTCTCTTTTTGTGCTCTGACAGGAAAAAAGGAAATAATGGAGCAAGGTGGGATCAGAGATGAAGGAGCTGATAAGCTGTTCTTGATATCGACAACGCATGGTGGAGAAACTGTTTCCATCGCCGCTGGCCTACAAACAATTAAAGAGTTTAGAGACAAAAATGTGATTAGTCATAATCACTCAATTGGCAGGTATTTTAACGAATCCATAAATAGTCTTATTGATGAGTATAAAGTGGCAGATTATATCGACTTTACTGGCTGCGATTGGATGAGTTTATTTTCCTTTAAGAATTCAAAAGGTGAAGTTTCTCTCGAATTTAGAACTCTTATGCTACAGGAGATGATCAGGCGTGGGGTTTTATTTCAAGGGGCATTTGTTCCATGTTTCTCCCATAGCAAGGGGGATGTGGATTATTTCAGCAAAGCGTTCGAGCACTCAATCCGTGTGTACAAAGATGCGTTGGAGTTTGGAATTGGGAGCTATTTAGTGGGGCCACCAGTGAAGCCTGTATTTAGGAAGTACATTTAAATAGACGCAATAGCTCATCGATCTTTCCGGATACATTCATGCCCTTGCTATTTATGGAGTAAAGCTCCCTAGTCCTTACGTCACTTGCTAATTGCAAAATCTGCTTCGAAATATGGACCGGATTAATGTCCTCAATCTTACCGATATAATTATGAATTTTTGATTCGTACAAGCTTTTTGCAACAGGTTCTTGATTGCTGGCAATAGTTACGACTATACCAGGAATGCCAAAGAAGCACCTCTCCCAGACAGTACTACCACTTGCACTAATAAAAATGTCAGCGCTGATAAGGTACTCATGAAAGCTATTGGAGGCTCTTGATATCTCTAGTCCCTTGATTTTTTTGGTTATAATTCTTTCAGCATGCAGATTTGAATGGCCCATGATCAACCTCCCTTTGAACGAACTTGGGAGGATTTGGAATGCATCAATAAACTTTTGGCTAGCATTTAAGTGATCACTTCCTCCAAAAAAAGCCAGAATATTTTTTGCACAAGCAGGTTGTGGCTTATGGACATATTGATGTTCAAAGTTGGTGAGTGCGTACTCAGGACCGAGGAATAGGTCCTTGTATCGCTCAGGAGCCTTAAACTTCGATCTATGATCAGTATGAAAGTTTTGGTCTAGTATGTACGAGTCCGGGGCGTGATCGCGAAACAAATCATCGATAACTAAAACTTCCTTCACGAAAGATTGTAGAGAAGTTTCCCAGTCGATATTTAGCTCGTAATGATCTAAAACAAGCCAGTTCGGATTAAGCTCCTTAAGTATGGTGGTCATTTGGTCAAGCTCATCATCCCAGCGAAACTCTGAGGGCTGTGGGCAGTCAAGTTCTACAAGTGTATGTCCCTGATTTTCTATTATAAAGTTTTGATTCCCTGAAAGTTTCCGACAAACAAAATATACGATATAACCAAGCTTGCTTAGTTTGTTGGCTAGATTTAAACATCGAGATTGGTGTCCAGCGCCGATTTCGAAAGATGAATCGCATCTAAAAATAACTCTTGGTGTCATTAATGCTTGTCCTTCGCAAAGTTAAAGATAGTGATGTGCGCGTTGTCTTTGATTTAGCAAATGACAAAACTTATAGAGCTTTCTCTAAAAATAGCGCTCAGATCCCGTTTTCTAAGCATTTAGAATGGTTTAAAACTAGAGCTATTATAAATCCATACTTCTACATTTTCGAGCTCAATAATTCTCCGGTCGGGATAGTACGTTTTGACTCAGCTGATGGTCTCGATTTTTATGTAAGCATAGTGGTTAGTGTCCAGGCTCGAGGGAGGGGTTGTGGTAGTCAAATGCTAAAGTTGGCCCTGAGCGAATTTAAATTAGCAAACTTTGAGATTAAAGGTACAGTTTACGCAGAGGTTCATAGAGATAATGCTCCCTCCCGTAAGCTCTTCGAGAAAAATAGCTTCACTATGGAGTCAGATGTTCAGGATAACTTTATAAGATATAAATTTCAGGGTAGAAATGTCTAAATATATTATAGCTTGTGTACATGAATGGAATATTCAATTCTTTCAAGAATATTTTGGAGCGAATTCTAACTTTGTTCTGATATCGAAGCCTGAAGAGCTCACGATTGATAGACTTGATCAAGTTAATCCACGCTACATATTTTTCCCGCATTGGTCCTGGATTGTGCCTGATGATATTGTTCAAAAATTCGAATGTATTTGCTTTCATATGACTGACCTGCCATACGGAAGAGGTGGGAGCCCTTTGCAAAACTTAATCTTACATAAAAAACAAGAGACCATGCTTTCTGTAATTAAGATGACCTCAGTCCTTGATGAGGGACCAATTTATATGAAGGTAAAAGTCTCCCTTAAGGGAAGGGCTGAGGAAATTTACAGGAACGTTTCCAGGGTAAGCTTTGACCTCATTAAGCATATGGTCGAGGTAGGCAAGTTAACGCATTATCCTCAGTCAGGTCAGGTTGTTAAATTTCGAAGGCGAAAACCTTCCGAAAGTGAGCTATTCTTTAAAGGCAAGTCTTTGGAGGATGTATATGACTTCATTAGAATGTTAGATTCTCCTGGTTATCCACACGCATTCATAAATATAGATAATTTTAAAATATCGTTTTCTCATGTATCAATCGATCAAAAAACCAAATCGATCAACGGTAACTTTAAATTGTCCTTACGAGGTGAGTAATGAGAGTTTTGGCAGTGGTGGCGCACCCTGATGATGAGGTTTTGGGCTGTGGGGGGACACTTTCCTTGCATGCAAAGCGAGGCGATGATGTGGGAGTTGTTACTTTGACGAACGGTGTTTCTGCTCGTGAAGGGTCCACAGAGATAGAGGCAAGCTGTAGAGAAAAAATGCTTGAGAGAAGTTGTGAAAATTTAGGAGTTATACTTAAGGCGAGATTTGACTACCCAGACAATGGGCTAGACTCTGTGCCATTAATAAATATTATTCGATCTTTAGAAAGTGTTCTCTTTGAGTTCAGACCGGAGCTTGTGTACACCCACTTTTCTGGTGATTTAAATGTTGACCACAGAATTGTTAATCAAGCTGTATTGACGGCTTGTCGCCCAACACCCAGTGAATCGGTGGAAGAAATTCGAGCATTTGAGGTTGTTTCAAGCACACATTGGAACGGGGGAGGTAATCTATTTAACCCAAATCTTTTTATCGATATCTCTGAAGCTAAAGAAGTTAAAAGAAAAAGTATCGAAATTTATAGAGAGGAGTTTCGACCATTTCCTCACCAGAGATCAATAGAGGCAGTTGAAGCATTAGAACTCATGAGGGGAACGTCTGTAGGCGTCAGTTATGCTGAAGCCTTCTCTATCATTAGAAAAGTTTGCAAGTTGAGTCGTATATGAAAATTGGAAAACTAGACACCGCAGAAAGATGTATAATTGTGGCAGAGTTGTCTGCAAATCATAATGGATCTTTAAAAACAGCTATAGAAACTATCGCCGAAGCAGCTAAAGCAGGTGCGGATGCGATAAAGCTCCAGACCTATACTGCAGATACAATGACAATTAACTCTGACTCTGAAGACTTTGTTATAAAGAGTGGAACGATTTGGGATGGGCGGAAGCTGTATGAACTATACCAGGAGGCCTATACTCCATGGGAATGGCATGAGGAGCTATATCGCATTGCTAGAGAGGAGGGGCTAGAGTGTTTTTCAACTCCTTTTGATAGAACTGCCGTGGACTTTTTAGAGAGTATAAATAATCCAGTCTACAAGGTCGCATCATTTGAGATAACAGACATACCCTTGTTGAGGTATGTTGCCAGTAAACACAGACCTATAATACTTTCAAGCGGAATAGCTACAGAGGATGACATTGCTTTGGCGATTGAAACAATTCGTAAAGTTTCAAACGTAGAAATAGGATTGTTGAAATGCACCTCATCCTATCCAGCCCCTTACGAGGAGGCGAATTTGGCCTTGATAGAACGCTTTAAAAAAGATTTTTCGGTACCGCCTGGAATTTCTGATCACACTCTTGGGCACACGGCACCTATTTTATCTGTAGCATTTGGCGCACGAATCATTGAGAAACACTTTATTATAGATCGGAGCATTGGTGGAGCAGATGCCTCGTTTTCGATGAATCCGACTGAATTTAAAGCAATGGTTGAGCAGGTGAGAATCGCAGAAAAGCTAATAGGTAGGCAGACCTATGAAGTTACGTCAAAAGCCAGGTCAGGGAGAGTATTTTCTCGCTCAATTTATTTCACGCGCGACCTTAAGAAAGGCGAAGTAATAACTGAAGATAGTGTAGCCATTATAAGGCCAGGTCTTGGACTGGCCCCTAAGTATTATGATCAAATTGTGGGGAAGAAAATGAATGCAGCTGTAACTAGGGGACAAAGAGTGCAGTTGGAGCTTATAGATGAATAGGGTCAAGTAGAGAAATAGTGAAGAATCAATTTACGGATCTATTCTATTACAATAAATACTTTGAAGAATTTTTAAGTACTTATTATCTAAAAGAGTTAAAAGAAAACCGACTATCAAGTGTTGAAAACGAGAAAGTTCAGCAGGAACTTGTCGCACTACTGTATTCAGATTTACTTTACGCATACTCTGAGTCAAACATGACTCCCAAGGCTTTCTTTGGCCAATATAAAACCCAAAAACTAAAAAGAATATGCAAAATAGATTTTCAGAAATACACGTTGAAAATTAGCCTGATAGTTTATCTGAAAAAAATCTACTCAGCATTCAGATGTATTAAAAGATTGATACGTTCAGTCTTTCGCAAGCAGCTAGTCAATATTGAAAAGTTTAGAACTTTTACACTGGTGATGGATGACCTTTTTCTTGAGCAACGTTTTAAGCAGACTGAAGACTTAACTGATTTCTATAATTTCTTTGACTCTACTTTTGGAGATTCAATTAGCACTAATCGATGCAACATTATTTGTAGTTCATTTTTCTCTGGTCATGCTTTAAATAATTATTACTTCAGTTCTTCTCCAATATATGATCTAAGTATTTTTTTGCCGCAATCTAAAGCGCTAGTCTGTGCATTAAAGAGCATATGTCAACTTTTGATATTGATACCGAGGTGTACTTTTAATCCTCGTTTATTATTAATAATTGATGATCTTGTTGACCAAATATATTTGAGCCAGGTTACTAGGTATCTCGAGATTAGGGAGATAATTGTTACAAATTCAAAATATAATACACAACCACTCTGCCTGAAACAGAGTTTAACTAAGAAGTATAAATCGTCGATGCTATGGTACTCAGCAAATGCAAAATGGTTTAAGTATAAGCAAGCACCGGACAATTATACATTTAACCCTATGTTTAAAAACATCGATGTAGACAACCACTATGTTTGGAACGAAGATCAGTGTTTATGGCTGAAAGATGTAGTCGGATTAAAAGCGAGCTACGAGATTATTGGGCCAGTAACATTTAGACCCAAGTATATACTGCCAATTGAAGCTAGAAAATCACATTTTAACATATTTCTATTTGACGTCGCTCCTTTTGCAAATGGTAAAAATCAGAAGTCAGTTTATGGGAATTCTTATGTATACTACTCCCTTGAAAATTGTAGATCCTTCTTAGGGGACATAGTCGACGCTTTCCAAAAATATAGTAATGTAACTATACACTTGAAGAATAAGCGCAAGTATACCTCTTACCATTCAGCTGAATATTTACACTTTATTGAGGAACTTGGAGCTTCACAAAAAATTGTTCTGCATGATGAGTCGCTAGATGCGGCAAAGCTAATCGCTGAACAAGCCGATTTGGTCTTTTCGATACCCTATACATCAGTTTTTTATATTGCAGATCACTATGGAGTTAATTCGGGCTACTATGACCCTTCAGGCAAGCTTGAATTAAATTACTCATTAGGTAAAAAAGGTTTTTTTGTTCAAGGGAAGAAGTCATTAGTAAGCTTTGCTGACAGTTATATGGAGAGTTTAAAAAATGACGCTAAAAATTCGTAAGTTTGTAAATCTGCAACAAGTTAGCTCGATCTTGGCAAAAGTGGAAGGCGATTTTAAATGTGGTCAGTCACTCTACTCTGAGTCTTACTTCTCATATTTAGAATCCTACTATAATGAAACCTTGATAGATCATTCTTTTATTATCGAACGTGATGGAGATACTATTGCAGCTTTTCTTGCCTCTGGTAGCAATGAGTCCGGGGTAATGGAGTTGTATGGTCAACCGTGTCTATGTTTTATGAGCGGTGTAAAGGCTGATAGAAAGCTTGTGGCGACTCTGTTTAAGGACCAACTGTTATCGCTGTGCCTTAAAGAAAAAGTTAAGCTAAGCTTATTTTTAAATTGTGACTACTTGAGATATTTTTTATCAGACTTCTTAGATTTTTTTTCTTTAATTGAATATCATTACATAAACCTACAGCTTGATAACCCTATAACTGATGTTAGAAAAAGTTATAGGTCTTTGATAAACTGGGGAAAGCGAAACTTGACCACAGAGGTCTATGGAAGTCATAACTGCACAGTAGAGAATGTAATGAGAATGCGTGATTTTCATATTAGTGTCGCTGGTCGTGAAACTCGCCCAAAAAATACTTGGATAAAGCAGTTTGAATCAATTTTGCGTGAAGAAGCCTATATGCAGCTTGCTTACTATGATGGTGAGCTAGTTGGAGCGAATTTGATAGAAAGTTCCAAAGGAGATTCATATTATTCAGTAGGAGTGTACGATCGCAGCTTAATGAAAGCCGGAAAGGCAATGACTCACTTTTTACTATGGAGTGCTGTTGAGCTTTCTCTTGAAAAAAATGCAAAAACTTTTACCTTGGCATTTCAAAGCTCTAGGAATGAGTTGGAACTCAAAGACGAAACAATACTAAGTTTCAAAAAGGGCTTTTGTAACTCGATTGATTGTCGAGTTGCATGGATTTTTAGCCCGAGATGATCCTAAGGATTTTTTCAAACTCAGAATCACTAATACCACTATGAACAGGTATGACCCTTCTAGAAATATAAAGGTGCTTAACCTGATCAAATGAAGAATTAAAGTGATAGGTGGGTATTCTTTCGTCTTTTGAATCCTCTATGAGAATGGCATTACAGGCTACTCTGTGGTTGCATGTTGGCATGATAACTTTGACCTGCTTCAATCGAGATAATTGATTGAAGCGAGCTTGGCAGGTTTTTAAGTTTCGGTAATAATTTGGAATATTTTTAAGTATATTTTTGCAGCCTTGAGCAGTGAGTTTGAAGTTTTCCCATTCTAGGGCGTGCCAGTACTTTAACGCCTCACTATTAATGACCCCTGACTTTTTGAGCTCATCAACCTTAGTTGAAAGCTCAGTACTTGAAGAGTTAATTATAGACATAATCTCGTCTTTGTAATCGTCATTTTTTAGGATCAAAAGCCCCCCAGAATACGATCCAATCACTTTTGGAAGAGATACGACTTCAAAGTCACCATCATTTGGAAAAAGAGCCTTCTCGCTAGTAAGTAAAGAATCGACAGAGTCTTCAATGATAATTGGTCTGGATAGAGAGCTAAATGTATGCTTGTAGCCCCACTTGTGAACTACGAGACTTAAATCAACATCAGATTCTTGTTCGTATGTTGGATTACTATATCTAGAGATCACATCCCACACACAGTGTGAGCTCCACAAGGGGGCAGAAACTCTTTTTGATCGATTAAACTGCAAAACTTTTAAGATAATCGAGATACATGATCTAGCAGATGGGAGCAAAAGAGTTTGCTTGTTAAATAGAGTTGAGAAATCATCTTCTATCTTCGCTTTGAGATGTTCAAGACTTAGTGATGAATCAATTATCTCTAGATTCGGTATTGGCCACTGATTCAAAGTCATCTCTTTGTTATGACAAGATCTTCTCTTGTGTATGAAAACGGGAGAGCGGGGGATTGATATAATATATGGGCTTCATGGCCAAGTTCTCTGTATTTAGAAATATTATTCATGACGAGGTCATCACATATTTTAGAGTTCATGCATTTTTCTTGTTTAATAAAATCGAACTGATCCTTGTAAGCAGGTAGCTTGTCTATAGTGGTGTTTCTGTACTTGGCCTCAACTTCTCTGCCTAGACTGGAAGAAAGAAACCGTCCTTTCTTATTAACATTGGGAAGATCTCCAATTATAAGCTGTCCATTATCAGCAAGTAGGTCAAAGGCGGCATCAATAAAACTTTGTGGCTCAGAGGTATAATGAATAACAGAGTAAGCGATAATTAGATCGAAATTACGTTTGTTGTTATTTAGAAAGTCTTCACAATAAGGAAATACTGCAGGTTCAAATTGAAAGCCTTCAGCATCAAGCTGACTTTTCAACTTAGAAATAATCTCAGGTATATCTAGAAAGGTTGTTTTCCAATCTAGACTTCTTGATTCTTTGGCCAGAATCAAAGCGAGTTCTCCTGCACCACAGCCAATGTCTAGTACTTTTGCTGAGTTAGGTGGGGATATTTTTGTCTTCAAGTCATTCCATATATGCTCTTCAGTTCCTGTATGATTTTCAAAACGACCAGCAATGGTTGTTTTATTAGATTCGTTCGACTTTAACCTGTAAAGTTGCACACTCTTTTTCTGTAATTCATCCATTTTTAGATATTTCCTTAAGTGTGGTGTGACAGTTTTTTAGCAAGTCATTGATAAAGAAGCCTTTACCCGAGCCTCTACCAATTAAATGGAAATTGCGAAGTGATCCTTCTAGACTCCTAGCTTGAGTCATCTGATTCTTAACAAAGCTTTCTGTTATTTGAGGGAAGCTCGGGCCAACAAATTCATGCTTGCTATTTAATATTTTCGCGCTTGGCGCAATCACTTCTAGGCTCTTCATTTCCTGAAAAACTTTAGCCTCAACTTTATCTAAGTTATCTTTTATCGATTTATCACTTAGAACTTCAACAGTGATGTTGTGTCTGGGCGCTTTCGACGTCCTAAGATTCGGGTAAAGAGTAATTCTATAGCTTAGAAAGCTTGGCTCCCAACATAAAAGATAATGTGGAAATGTTTTTAAAATGGGTGTATCCACTTCAAAGTGAAACAGACTAGTATTAGTAAATCCCGGAGGTGGACTAGGTTGCTGGCCAAGGGCAAGTTGTGCTAGAGCTGCTGGGAGAGACCAAATTAAATTATCACAATTTAGCAAAGCTCCATCATTTAGCTCAACACTTGTAACTCTTGACTCATTTTGGTTAATTTTTTTTATCGTTCTATCTGTCAGTATCGTAACTCCCGATGACTTCAGTTGATCAGTTAATAATGAGATCCATTGGCCAATCCCTTGCTCTCCTTTCGGATAATAGTAGCCCAGCGGAGGCGATCCTTCTGTATACGAATGATATGCAATCTTTGAATCATACTTGGGCTCTTTCTTTAATTCTCTACTTCTTTCGGGCGTGAAGGCTACCACTCTTTGTAAGCCAAAGAGTCTCAGCAGGTCGCTATGCAAGTCTTCTAATTCTGCTTGAAGTAGCTTTTTAAAGACTGGCCTGTAAACATTTTCAGTAATGGTTGGCCCGAAGGCATTGCGCAAAAAAGTGTAAAGGTTAGTGTCATTTGTGTTTGTGGAGGGGAGTGTAAGGAGCTCATCACAGGCTTGAGAGTAGAGATCATTTTCGAGGGTCGTTATGTCGATTAAGGGGCTGGATCTATTCCATTTCTCATTAAAGTAGTTTTCCGATTTTAGATAGGGGAAAAAATTCCAATGCTTTGATATTTCAGAAGAAGAGCCAAATAGAATGCCGTCGATTTCTTCCTGACCCGTGAGACCTGGGACATGTGTTCCATAGTCGTAGGCTAAGTTGTTTATTTGAAATGAAGAAAGCAAGCCGCCAATACTCGAAGACTTCTCAATAATTGTTACATCTTTATATTTTTTTGCCATGAAAATTGCAGCGTAAATGCTTATTATCCCGCCACCAGCTATTACAATAGAATCATTCATTTTAACTCCCTAGCTCTCTAGCTGCTTCTCAACTTTTGCGAAAACATGATCAATTTGTCCGTCGAAATTGCGCCAGAAAGGCGGTTTTCCAATAGGGAATTTTTGATACCAGGGGCATGTCGATTTGTGCAAGATTTTGAATCCGCTCCAAGGATAGTGATGTATCTTAGTCACTTCTCCGTCCGGTAGGGTTTTATTTACTCGATTGCAGCAATAAAAGTATTTATCGCTGGCAGGGTTTCTTTTAATTAAGTCAAAGTAATTATTAATGACTGTATTATTCATCTCTTGCATAGAAGCAATGTTTACAAAAAGTTCAATGTTAAATTTTTCAATTAAGTGGTAGTTTTCAGCAGGTAAAAAATAAAAATCAGCTTCTCCGGTGCTTTCTTCCGTAACATAAGTCGTATTAAATCGTGTACTTACTTGATTTGTGTAATATGAGTCAAACAATAATGTTCTTCCAAGGTTAACACTTAAAATTTTAATGTGGGGATACTTTAGCTTTAACATAGAGCCAAAAAATCCATAGCCATCGCCAATAATACAAACAGTCTTAATGGCTTCGATAGAGATATAGCTCTCAATAAGATCTAGTGATAAAGCTTGTTTAACACAGTCGAAATCGAAATATCTCATGTTTCTTTTTGCAACAGTTTTAGCTGCTGAGAGACTGCTTTGCTTCGCCCGATATTTGTTTATTAAAAAATCGGTTAGTATTGATTCAATAATATATTTTACCTTAATCTTTAAACTATTTTCTCGAAAAGAACCAAAGCCCCACCCTGACAGTTTTATTTTCTTTTCGCTTGTAAGTGCGGCTCTGTGTCCGCCAACCTCTTGCCAGTGGCTTGATGTGACGTCAGAAGAGAACTCCTTTTGATAGAAATCTTCAAATATTTTGATGCTTGTATGATCAATAGATTGGTTCAAACTTTCTCCTTCTCGATTTGAAATAATCCACTTTTTTTATTCCAAAACAACGTATTTAAGCCTATCTCTCTCGCGGCAAGAAGTGGAAGGGAGTTGTATCCAATCCAGTTGCGAAAATATGAAAAGGCTTCGGCTAAGTCTCCTTCCCACAGTTTAACGTGTTTGGAGTTTATTATATCAAAGGGGAGATCCTGTTCCTCCCTCGGGTGGCGCTTAATGAATAAGAGGCATTCTTTTTCCCTTACTAGCTCTATTGCTTCTCTAATTAGTGCATGTTGATTGAGAGAATAATCACCCCTGTCTTCAATTAGAGGCTGAGATATAAAGATGTAATCATGATTCTTGTTTGAATTTGTATGCAGATGATTTAGAGCAAACTTTGTAAACAGACTTCTACACTTGTAAACTCTTCTGTTTGTTATTTTAAAAGGGGAAATGATTATCTGAATAGGGATGCTTTGAAGTAGTTCATCTAGGTCACTGAAATATTGATGGTTTAAGTCTGTTAGAAGAATGTACCGATGTGGAATTACACACTTTTTTAGTTGCTTAAGTGAGTCTATTGTCGGCGAGGGAGACAGTAGTACTGTTGATATATTTTCAAGGACATTAATGGATTCTATTGTGTGAACCGTTCTCGTCGGCATACATAAAGCAATGTATTGGCTAACAAACTCAGCGTAAGATGAGTTGTTGAGATGGAATATCGCTTCTTTTGCCTTCATTCCATCTTAAAGTCAGCCAGAGTGTTAGGTGACTTCATGATATCTTCAGCCGTGCGATTTTGGTGCTTCGGATTAGTTGAAATCACCATGGCATCATTTCTCTCGCACAGTTGATCACAGTTATTACAGTACGGAACCTTTTCGAATTTTTTCGTGTTATGAGACTCCCTGAGAGCTTCGTAGGCAGACCCACGAAGAACTTCTTCGACAGTCTGTTGAGCAACGTTTCCTAGTGGGATCTCTTCATTGTAGTCATAGCAGCAAGGGACAACAATGCCTTTCCAGTTAATTTGAATCGGTCCAGAATTTGGACGGCCACAGCTCTTCTTTTCGGTTTTTATTTCGCGGTAACCACGACCGTCACCAAAATTATGTGGTCGCCACACTTCAATGTAGTCTGCAAATGGTCTTGTGTATTCAAGAAAGTCATTCATCTCTTTTGATTGAGACGTTTTGTCTTTGTTGAACTCGAGGAAGAACATTGATATTTCTGGACTCTTGATTTTTTGCTTTGTCGTAGGGGAGATAATATCTTGCCCAAATTTAGCGCGCATCTCAGCGGCCATTTTGATATTAGCCTCTGTTTGCTCAAACTTTCCGCCAACCATTACGCTTTCATAAACTTCTTTCGTAGCGCCGTAAAAACTCAGTCTAATTTCTGTTAGGCCTGCTTTAATTGCGGCCTCAATCTTGGTCATTTTTTGACCAGAGTCTTTGGCAAACTTACTTTTTGATGGAAGGTGAAACAACGATGCGTTAGTTATTAGGTAGGTTCTTAAACCTTTTTGTGTAGCATAGTGAATTTTATCTTCTAGTGTCGGGTCGATAAAAGGCTCGCCGAAGTTTACTAAAGTGATTTGGGTCGCACCCATGGTGATAACTTCATCAACTACGCTATAGTAGAATGGCATAGGCATATAGCCTTTGAATCGATCGTGCTCTTCGCGAGGACACATTGTGCATGTGTAGTTACAAAGATTAGTTGGCTCGATTCTTACTTCTGGATTCTTTAGCTTTAGTACCTCAGATGGGTTCTTGATTCGAGATTCTACCGCTGTTCTAAGTGGAAACTCTGGAGAACCGCCTTTGCCATAATCTGGGTCTAGCGCGTTCCAATGGGGCGAAGGGACGATATCGTATACGACAGATCCTGCCTTAGCCTTAGCAACAAGGGCTGACTGATTGGCCTTAGTTGGATCGAGATTTACAATTGCCTCTTCTTGGCCATTATTCACAGCGTTTTCCTTTAGAAAGTAGTCGTTTTTTAATGCTATATTGATACGTCAACAAGCTCTCTCTATCAACCAGAATGTCCCTCGCTGTGCTGTGGTGCGTTGTCGCTGGCTATCCTGTAAAAGATGAATTGTAACCTTTGAATTTTAGCGATAAGTTCTAGCCCGTTTAAACAATATTTCATGCAGTAGGACCGGATTATGATTTTTGAAGGCAAAAAAGTATTAGTTACTGGAGGAACTGGCTCGATGGGCAAGATGTTTGTCCAGCGTGTTTTAAGCGGAGAGCAAGGCACACCCAAAAAAGTAATTATCTTATCGCGCGATGAAGCGAAGCAGCATGATTTAAGAGTCTCATACATGAATCGAATCGTCGGAATGGACGAGGCTGTATATAGAAACTTTCAAAATGTACTTGAATTTAGAATCGGAGATGTACGTAATTATCAGGATGTCTGCTCTGCCGTAAAAGACGTAGATATCGTAGTTAACGCTGCTGCATTAAAGCAGGTGCCGACCTGTGAATACTTTGCATATCAAGGTGTTATGACCAATTGTCTTGGAGCACATAATATCGTTCAGGCGATCCTCGAGCATGGATACAATGTTGAAACCGTTGTTGGCATTTCAACAGACAAAGCGGCCAAGCCTGTGAACGTAATGGGAATGACAAAAGCGATTCAGGAGCGAATTTTTACATCAGCTAATATATTGAACAAAAAAACTCGTTTCGTTTGTGTGCGTTATGGAAATGTATTGGCTTCACGTGGGTCAGTAATTCCACTTTTTCACAAACAAATTCAAGCCGGTGGCCCAGTGACAATTACTGTACCTGAGATGACACGCTTTTTACTTAACCTAAATGAGGCAGTGGACACAGTATTTGCTGCAATTGCGCATGCAGAGGCAGGGGAAACATTTATTCCAATCGCTCCATCTGCAACAGTAGAAAACATAGCGAAAGCTCTGGTTGGCGACAGGGATATTGAAATTAGAATCACAGGTATTAGGCCTGGTGAGAAGATGCATGAAATATTGATATCAGATGAGGAGATGCATCACACAGTAAAACGTGGGAACTATTACGCGATCAAGTCTATGCTTCCTGAACTAAATGATCTCGATAAGTCTGACTTTAAAATGGTGATGGAGAACGAATATAGCTCTAAAGATCACTCACTTAATTACGAAGATACGAAACTTCTATTGGAAAGGAATGGTCTTTTGGAGCTGCACGATGATAGCTCTGGAGAGTTAATCCGATAGGCTGAGTACAAGTTGAATCAAACTAAACTAGCCCAGGAAGTCTCACAGATTGTTGTAGAGGTTGCCAAGTCCAGAGGTGATTTATGGTGGGCTTTTTCCTTTTCTTCTAAAAATCGATTTTACGCTCCATTATTTCAAATTTTCAAACCAGCTAGACTTAAGCTTAGCTGGTTTGAAACGCTTGTGAGTGCACTGAAGTTTATTTTCGCCTTTACTGTAAAGGTGTTACTTACCCGTCTTAACAATGGCAGTAAATTTCGAAAAATTAAGCTACATAAAAATGTGGTGGTCATAAAGACATTCTCATTTGAAAAATCAAACTATGAGGATTTCGTCGACCCTTTTTTCCCGGGGTTGAGTCTGTGGCTAGAATCTAAAGGGAAGGAAGTTCTAACTTTTTACGAGCCAACAGGTAGCTTGAGCTCGGTTTGTAGAAAAAATAAAAACCAACAGATGATTGGCTTTTACGATGTTGCTCAGTTTTACGACTTACTTCTAGTTCTGACTGATGTGATGAAAAGTTTTGCATTTTCTTTTTTTGACTCATTAGATATCAAGAGTAGCAATGTAGATAAAGCTAGCCTGAATAAACTAGTTATGTATGAGCACTTTTCGCCTGCAACATTGCAGGCAAGACTAAATTATTACATTTATAAGAGGTTGATAAACAAAACTAGAATAGAGCGATTTATCTATACTTATGAAAATAACTCTTGGGAGCGGATGGCCTTACTAGCAATCAAAGAGAAACCAGAAATCAAAACTATTGGATATCAGCATAACGTATTGCCTCAGGCTTCGATAAATATGTATTTAAGCCCTCAAGAAAGTCAGGTTTCTCCTTGTCCTGACAACGTCTTAACTACAGGGGAAAGAACGAGAGATATCTTGTTAAGTAAGTCTGCTCTGAGTAAAGAAAGTATCCTGGTAGCCTGTGCATTACGATACGACTACTTGTTTAAAATGAAGGCATTTCCCCGCAATAAGAATAAGGTTGCCTTATTGGCCCTCGAGGGAGTTTGGCAGGTGCTTCCCATCCTTGAAAAATTAAACGATATCTCCACCTCTCTTGGTGACTGGAAGATAATAATTCGATGTCACCCGGTCCTCCCAATTGAAAAAATGTCGGAACAATTAAGCTTTAACTATAAGGAAACCGAACAGTTCCTGGTTTCAAAAGATGTCAGTCTAATTGAAGATATTGAGAGGTCTTCGTCAGTTATATATTGGGGAAGCACCGTCGGTCTGGAGTCAGTGAAATTAGGAAGACCTGTTGTTAACATTGCTTATGGTGAATTAAATTTTGATCCCTTATACGAACTGAGTCAATTTAAGTCGTCCTGGGGTTTTGATAACTTTTTGAGAGATGTTTTAGAGTCAATTATTAGCATTGATGATGAAGAATACTTTAAACAATTGCGTGTTGCGAATGGCTACATCGATACATACTTCAAAGAGGTTAACGAAGATAACTTAGAGGTCTTTTTACAGCCTTAGTTATTTTTGAAAACCTTTGTGCGTCTGAGTTTGATTCGTGACAATTTTCCAGAAACCGATAATGTTACCTAAGAACATTCTTTCTCGATAAGTTTTCTTGTTCCGCAGCCCTGCAACTAGGTTGGCTAAGGTGACGGCAGACATAGACCAAAGAACAAGAAGCCTATTAAAGCGTTGATATTTTGAGATGAAATACCACCAAGATACAATTTGCCAGGTACCGTACTTAATCATGTTCTCTTTTTTTGCTGGGTGGTGGTAGTGCCAGCATCTTGCTTTGCCGTTAATCGCAAGAGGATAACTTCGTGAAACATGATAGCTGAAATCGACATCTTCTAAATATCCAACGCCACTGAACCACTCATCAAACTTATATTTTTTTAATATTTCTGTGTGCCAAAAAGTTGCACCACCGTAAATCCACTCAACATCCATGGACGTCTGAACTGGTCTTATAGAAGCAGGGAGCCCAGAGGCTGTAACTTGACCACCTGGCATTTTATCTAGAAAAAATAAATTTCGAAGAAAGGAGGGCTTCTTATTATCTTGATTATTAATGACTAGACCGACGCCTTTATACTGAGGCTTCGTCTCTAGAAAGGTTTTCATTTCTTGAATCGCCACAGGCTCTAGAACAAGATCATCATCGAGAAATCCAACCCAAGTGGTCTCGGAAGAAAGTAGACTTATCCCTAGATTTCTCTGCCTAGTAAGTCCTGGGGGGCGAAGAGTTTTATATGTTATTGGGAGACTGGAGTGAAATTGATCACAAACCTCTTTAACTGGAGGCGCATTATCTGAACCATCTATTATTATGATGGAGTCAGGCAGGAGAGTTTGTTCGGCAATAGACTTGAGCAGGCTAGTTAGGTCAACTGGCCGATCTTTCGTACAAATAATGAGCGCAAGCTTTCCCATTTATTCCCTTTAAGTGTAAAGTGGGATTGTGTGTCAATATATTCAATTCTATAATCGAAATATTAGTAAAATATAGTGTAAAGACAGAAGAATGATAAGTCAGATTGCAATTATAATTCCTTTTCTCAATGAAGAGTCTTCATTTGAAGAGATGATTATTGCCATAACTAGGCAGACACTGAAACCTGTCGAGGTAATATTTGTAGATGCTGGCTCAACCGATAATTCATATACAGTCCTTGGTTCACTTATTGAAAAGTATCAGTGTTTGGGCTTTAAAGTATTAAGAAACACTAGTGGCAGGTTGTACCTGCCTGGAGAAGCACGCAATATTGGAGTTAAGAGTTGTAACTCGAATATAGTTGCTTTTGCCGATATGGGAACTGTTCCAACTTCGACTTGGCTGTTCGATCAGTACAATGATTCTATTTTCAAAGAGTATGGTGCAGTGTTGGGGCAGTGCATTTTTGAACCTGCAGGGTTTGTCTCAAGCATGGTCTGCGCTCTGTCTGCAGGCGTGAATATTAGACACTCGACCATACCGGGCACTCTAATAACAAGAGAAAAGTTTCTACTGGTAGGATATTTCCCCGAGGCTCTACGGGCCGGGGAAGATCTAGTGTGGAAGTCAAGTTTTGTAGAGCAAATAGGGGACTTCAGAGCGGGAAATGGAATATTGAGATACAACTCATTTAGCGAGTCCATATCAAAAAATGTTAAAAAATGGTTCACATATGCTACTCAAGTTGCACTTGCCGGATTGAATAAAAAACACCGTGTAGCTTATGTCTTTTTCTTTTCATTTCTTGTGTTCGCGTTTGTTTACAATTTGTGTTTTTGGACTTTGTTAATGATTTATTTTATTGCTCGGGGAGTATTGGATCCTATCAGACGTAGTAAAAATATTTTTTGGTTTTCTCCTCGATTTGGTGCTTTTTTAGTAGCACCATTAATGGCCTTACTGCTCGATTTAGCTAAGGTTTTAGGTTTTATAAACGGACAACTCAAGGGACTGATAAGTGAAAGTCGTTAGGGTTTGTACCGTTCCTCTATCACTCGTCGGCTACACCAGTCATCTGGAAGAACTCGTTAGAAATGGTGTTGAGCTCGTAATCATAACTTCTCAGGATGAATACTTTGATAAGCTCAAATCAAGCTCTTATAAAGTAATTCCCCTGACTATTAAACGCAATATAAGCCCACTTCACGATGTTGTTTCAATTTTCAAATTAATACTCTTACTAAGAAAAGAGAAACCGGATATTGTTCATTCGAATACTCCCAAAGCGGGGCTAATATCAGCGCTAGCAGGTCTTTTTAGCGGTGTCGCTGTTCACTTACATACTTTTACTGGTCAGGTATGGGCAAACTACACTGGATTAAAGCGTCAATTCTTCATTCTAATAGATAGAGTGATTATTCAACTTAATCACGCTGCGATTGCTGATAGTAAGTCTCAAGCAATTTTTCTAGAAAAAGAAACTAACTTATCAAATAGGGTAAAATGCTTGGGCGATGGGAGTTTTGGCGGAATTGATATCAGTAAATGTATTACTAAGCATACAGACAGCGAAGTTCGCCAGGAACTAGGTATTGGAAAAGATGATTTTGTACTTCTTTATCTCGGGCGTGTTGTTAAGGATAAAGGGATTGAGGAACTATTAGACTCTTACTTACAACTAAAGGAAAAATCTGAAAGTATAAAGCTTTTAATAGTCGGCCCCATAGAGAAATCAAAAAATAAGATTTCAGACATCCATCTTAAAATTTTGAATAATACTCCTGGAGTATATACAGTAGGGTTTACTTCAGAGACTCAACGCTACTATTCAGCCTGCGATATACTGGTTTTACCAAGCTATAGAGAGGGATTTGGCACTGTTGTTCTAGAGGCTGGAGCATTCCGCAAGCCAACAGTTGGTTCTCGTATCTATGGAGTCTCTGATGCGATTGAAGATGAAAAAACCGGATTACTTTGCGATGTAGGCTCTTCAGTTGACTTAACTCAAAAAATCGAACGTTGCTTTAATGACAGAGAGTTTGTTGCCCAAATGGGAGAAAAATCTTTTGCGCGAGTTAAGGCAAAATTTGATTATAAAGTCGTCGCAAAAAATCTTGTAAGTTTTTATAGGAGATGCCTGAATGAAAAGGGTCTTTGATTTCCTACTGGCGCTTGGGCTATTGCTAGTCCTTTTGCCGCTCTTACTTTTGAGCTCACTCTATGTGATCTTTGCTGATGGTGCTCCGTCGTGGTTTTGGAGTAAACGAATCGGTAAGGATGGTAACTTATTTTGGATGCCAAAACTTAGGAGCATGAAAAAAGAAACTCCCCAGCTCGCAACTCACTTGCTACGTGATGGCTCAGCTTATCTCATTAGAGGCGGCGCCTTTCTTAGAAAGTCTAGCTTGGATGAGCTGCCTCAGCTTTGGTCTATACTTATTGGAGACATGAGCTTTGTTGGTCCTAGGCCTGCACTTTATAATCAAGATGATTTGATGGAAATGAGAACTAGTCACGGGATTGAAAAGTTGAAACCAGGTCTAACGGGATGGGCTCAAATTAATGGCCGCGATGAAATTAGCTTAGAAGAGAAGGTTAACTTAGAATTGTTCTATCTAAACAATCAATCATTTGCGCTTGATCTTAAGATCCTGTGGTTAACTTTTTTTAAAGTCATATCTAAGAATGATATTGCTCATTAATGGACAGATGCGCTCGTTTTGTTCTCTGTCGGTGTGAACTCTGGGACTAGGCTCTGTAGAGTGAGTAGAATTTGCTCTTTCTCTGTTGAATAATCTAAACTTATAAGTTGCTCTATTCTTTGCTTAAAATCTGCAGTGGTTCTCATCGTTTTAGAAATAAAGATTTTATCATTAGATGTTTGAATTCGTTCTTCATCATCCTTAAAAATCTCTTCAAACATTTTTTCACCAGGCCTTAGACCAGTGAACTCAATCTCAATATCTTCACCGTGCTTAAATCCAGCAAGTTTGATCATCTCTTTGGCCAGATCAAGAATTTTTACAGATTGACCCATGTCGAGCACCATGACCTGTCCTCGAATACCGAGAGATCCTGCCTGAAGAACTAACTGGCACGCCTCAGGAATCGACATGAAATAGCGAATAACGTCTGGATGAGTTACTGTAACAGGTCCACCCTTTGCGATCTGCTCTTTAAAGAGTGGAATCACCGAGCCTGATGAGCCTAGAACATTGCCAAAGCGAATCATGACAAATTCAGTACTCGCCTCGCTATCAAGTGATTGGCAAACCATCTCCGCGAGGCGTTTTGTTGTTCCCATGACATTTGTTGGGTTGATAGCTTTATCAGTTGAAACTAACACGAACTTATCGACAGTATTCTGTATTGAAGCTTTGGCCGTGTTGAGTGTGCCGAGTACATTGGTTTTGATTGCTTCAATAGGGTTTTCTTCCATGAGTGGCACGTGCTTGTAGGCTGCAGCATGAAAGACAACCTGAGGCTTATACTTTGTGATAGCAGAGCCTATTGAAGATTCTTGTCTGACATCTCCAATAACAAAAACCGCCTGAGATCCTTGGATTTGTTTTTTTAAATCGTAGACAGCAATTTCGCTCTGTTCGAAACCGATCAGCAGTTCGGGATCAAACTTTAAAACCTGTCTGCAAATCTCTGCGCCAATTGATCCACCGGCACCAGTAACTAAAACACGCTTGCCTCGAATGAAGTTTGCGATCTCATCCATATTAAGATTTACCGGAGTACGGCCAAGAAGATCTTCAGCTTCAATTTTTCTTAATTGTGAGTACTCAATTTTTCCGTAGATGACGTCATTGATTTTCGGAAGAGTCTTAACTTCAACATTTAAGCCTTCGATCTTTGCTAAGATATTTCGAATTTCTTGGCTCGTGGCTGATGGGATGGCTATAAAGAGCTGAGAGATATCTAGGCGCTGGATGATTGTGGCCAAGGAATTGGTATTTCCAAGAACCGGTACACCATTTAACGAGCGGCCAGTCTTCCCATTATCATCGTCAATAAAGCCATGAATCCTAACGCCCAGTGTTGGCGTGTATTTGATGTCTCTAAGAAGTTTTTCTCCGCCAACGCCAGCTCCGATGATGAGGGCACGTTTTAGATCGTAGTTTTTAAGGCTCAAGTTTCTGTGTCGATCTGAAAGTATGCGGTAAACAAAACGGCCGCCACCCAAGAAGAAAATGAGTAAGAACCAGTCAATAAGAAATGCGCTTCTAGGAAAGCCTTCAAGACGATTCATGATAAAGACTGCAAATAGAGACACTGGGACAGCAAGACTCACGCCCCTGATCACCCGAATGAGGTCAGGGATGCTGGAAAAGCGCCAGATTGCTTTATAAACGTTTGAATAGAAGAGGCATGTAAATTGGGTAAGAACTATAAGTGGCAGAGCTTTCAAAAAGTCAGTGTATCCAAAAATTTCGGGATACCATTCGCCAAAGCGAAGGCAGTGCGCCGCAACGAAGCAGGCCATGATGACGAGGGCGTCATAAGCCATGACAATGAGGTTTTTTTGTCTCAAACTGAGGTTTTGAATGAAGTTGATCATTGCCGAAGAATCTATAATAAAGACGATAGGTTTACAATTGAGCGCAATTGAAATGTCGCACAGAGTCGCTAAAGGTTTTGGGTATGTTAAGTCAGACTGTGAATTCTAAACACGAAAAATTCTTAGATTATTCAATCTACTTTGCACTTGGTGCCTATGCTTTGGGTCTGGTCACATCGATTACACTTTTGGCCGTAGCTCATATTTGCATGCTGATTCCTTGCATTTATTTTGCGACGAAAACCGATTGGAAAAAATTGCCAAAAAGCTCTTGGGCCTTGCTTGGTTTCGTGTTGGCAATAATTCTCTCTGTTCTTACAAATCTTGAGACGATGAAGCACGGTTGGAAGCCGATACTTAAGACAAAGTATTTTCTCTACGGCTTTTTCTCGATTGCCCCGATTTACTACTTTCTGAAAAATAAAAACACTGAGCAAAGACAGGCTAGATTAATTGCAATGATGCTGGCAGCGAGTTTGGTGGCACTTATTGGTGGAACGATTGGCAAAAATACTGGCTTCAATCCGATCCTCATGAAAAATGTAAATATGGATAGAAATGCAGGTCTAATGGGAATGGTTTTAAACTACGCCCATAATCTTGCTTACTTCATGACAATCTTTGCAGCGATACTCATTGGAACCTGGCGCGATATCAGTAAACGAAATAAAATCATTTATCTCTCAATACTGGCTTTGAATATCTTTGCCCTCTATACGACTTATACAAGGGGAGCGATCCTGGCATTTATTGCAGGTGTGCTTGGGTACTTTTTAAAAGATTTGAAAAAATTTCTAGTCGCAATGCTAGTACTATTAGTGATCGGAGTTACCGGTTACTTCACTAGTTATAAAAACTTCCAACGAGAAGGCTCAAATATTGAGCGTTTGAGTATGTGGAAAGCGGCGGTATCTGCTTATCAAGAAAAGCCCGTCTTTGGCTGGGGATATTTAAACTTCGAACATCACTCTTTAGATATTAAGAAACGTTACGGTTATGCCAAGCTTGAGTTTGGTGGCCACGCCCATAACTCAATCTTAGAAGTTATGGCAGCAACTGGGACAGTCGGTCTCATTAGCTTTTTACTTTGGGTGGGCTTATGGACGTTGGAGTTATTTAGGCGAGAAGATATCTGGTCTAGAGTTGAACTTGCCGCCTTATGTGCATTCTTTGTAGGGGGGCTGACACAATCCACCATAGGTCTTGGAATTAATTTATTTTTTATCATGGTGGTGTATGCCATCTCAGCGGCAAATACCTTGAAACAAAGCGAAGCTAGTCATGCATGAAATATATAAAGGCAAAAGAGTTTTATTAACAGGTCACACAGGCTTTAAAGGCTCTTGGCTGGCGTATTGGCTACAAATGCTTGGCGCCGAGGTTGTTGGCTACTCTCTTGCGCCAGAAGAGTTATCGCATTTTAATCTTTTAGATCTTCAAATGAAAAACTACTTTGAAGACATCAATAATGAGAAGGCTTTGGATAAAGCGGTAAATGAAACCAAGCCTGACATTATTTTTCACTTGGCAGCACAAGCACTGGTTAGAGATTCCTACGATGATCCAGTCAAAACTTATGAGACAAACGTTCTTGGAAGCTTAAAGGTCTATATGGCCGCACTCAAAAACAACGTCCCTGCCATTGTTAGTATCACCACTGATAAAGTGTACGAAAATAAAGAATGGTCTAAGGGATACAAAGAGTCAGATGTCCTTGGTGGTTACGACCCCTATAGTTCATCCAAGGCCTGTGTCGAACTGATGACAGACTCCTTTAGAAGATCATTCCTTTCAAAGAATGAACTGTATCTAGCAACTGCAAGAGCTGGAAATGTTATTGGTGGCGGTGATTGGGCAAAGGACCGCTTGATTCCAGATCTAGTTAGAAATACGGCGGCTGGAAAAGAAACTCCCATTAGGAGTCCAAAGTCTGTGCGTCCATGGCAGCATGTGGTTGAGCCGCTTAATGGCTATCTCATGCTAGGCCAAAAGCTCTTAAGTGAAGACAAAAGCGTTTGCACTAGTTTCAACTTTGGTCCTGATACTGAAGACGTTCAAACAGTTGAGCAAATGTGCCTGTATGCTAAAAAATCGTGGACAGATATCAAAGAGAGTATTGTTGAAAATAACGACGGTAAGCACGAGGCAGGTTTATTAAAACTTGATAATACTAAAGCTCGCGAGATCTTAGGGTGGTCTCCGCTGATGGATTCGGAAAAGGCAACTGATATGACGATTGAGTGGTATAGAGATTATTATAAAAATAATGTTATCTCGACTGAGAAAAACCTTAAAGAATTTGAGAAACTGATTGTTTAATAAATTAAAAAACAAAACGATTCTAATAACTGGTGGGACTGGCTTTTTTGGTAAAGTCCTTATTGATTTCTTTTTTAATCTTAATGAAGAGCATAACTTAAATTTACAGTTAATCGTAACTGCTCGCAGTGTACTTAAAGATGATCGAATTAAATTTCTAGCTCATGACATTAAGGAGCCATTGGTAATTGATGAAAAGATCGACTTTATTATTCATGCGGCGACGCCGGTTGCTAACGATGCTTCTTCCCCAGATCATTTGCTCGAAGTCATAGTTAATGGAACGCAAAACGTACTGAATTTTGCTCATGAAAATAAAATTACAAAATTGATCAATATTAGCTCCGGGGCAGTTTATGGGACTCAGCCCAAAGAGCTTTCTAAGCTTGATGAGTCCTATGCCTCTAAAGTCAGTGTCTATGAACCAACAAATATCTACGGCAGTGGTAAGCGTATTGCAGAAAACTTAGTCACGAAATTTTGCAGGGAACATGGCATCAGCTATCTTACGCTTCGGTGCTTTGCCTTTTCAGGAGAGTATCTACCGCAAAATGCTCAGTTCGCTATTGGCAACTTCGTAAGAGATGCGAAGAAAGATGGCGTTATTAAGATAAAGGGTGATGGCTCGGCAATCCGATCTTACCTTGATAGTAATGATATGGCGGAGTGGGTTCTTGCGGCGCTACTATCTGATGAAACAGACAAAAACTATAATCTTGGCTCAGAGCATGAGGTAACCATTCTTCAACTTGCTGAAATCATAGCGGGTCTTATCCCAAGTACTAAGATCGAAGTTGAGAACAAATTGAGCGCAAATATTAAAACAAATAGGTATATTCCGGATGTTAGCAAGATTATGAGCGAACTTGGCGTGACACAAAAAGTCAGCCTTAAGAATTCAATAGAAAAAATGATTAAATTTGAGAGTTAAGAATGAATACATTAGTTGATAAAATTGCAGAGAAACTTAAGATCGTAAGCTATAAGGCCGAGATTGAGCCTGGGGTCGGTTATATCCCTCCTTCTGGAAAGGTTATGGATCGCGAAGATCTAGTCAATCTATTAGAGTCCAGTTTAGATATGTGGCTTACAGCTGGCCGTTTTGCCAAAGAGTTCGAAAAGAGTTTTGCCCAGTTCATGCAACATAAGTTTTGCCTCTTGGTTAACTCAGGCTCAAGCGCAAATTTGGTGGCGTTTTCTGCCTTAACAGCTCCTCAGCTGGGAGAGCGACAAGTGCGCCCGGGCGATGAGGTCATAACTGTTGCTGCAGGCTTTCCTACGACTGTAAATCCTATCATTCAGCACGGCTGTATCCCTGTCTTTGTTGATGTGGCCTTACCAGATCTTGGGATCGATGTCTCAAAGCTCGAAGCAGCCAAGAGTGATAAAACTAAAGCAGTTATGATTGCCCATACCTTAGGTAATCCATTTGACGTCAAATCGGTAAAAGATTTTTGTGATAAACACAATCTTTGGCTTGTAGAGGATTGTTGTGATGCCGTCGGTGCTAAGTTTGATGACAAACTCGTTGGAACATTTGGTGATATCGCTACAGTGAGCTTTTATCCTGCTCACCATATGACGATGGGTGAAGGGGGAGCTGTTCTTACCAGTAATCCAAAACTTAAGAAATTAGCCGAAAGCTTTCGCGACTGGGGAAGAGATTGTTGGTGTCCTCCAGGGAAAGATGACACTTGTGGTAAGCGCTTTGATCAACAGTTTGCAGACCTACCAGAAGGTTATGACCACAAGTATGTTTACTCACAGGTCGGGTACAATTTAAAAGTCTCCGATATGCAAGCGGCAGTTGGATGTTCACAACTAAAGAAATTACCTGGCTTTATTGAAACTAGGAATAGAAACACTGAAATACTAATTGCCTCGATAAAAGAGATGATCCCTAATTTTGATGAATATATGCACCTACCTACTGCATTACCTGGAGCAACGCCGAGTTGGTTCGGTTTTCCTATCACGCTCAAAAAAGGGAATAGAAAAGATCTCACAGTATTTTTGGAAAATAATAAGATCGGTACAAGGCTCTTGTTTGCAGGCAATCTTCTTCGCCAACCACTGTATAAGAACAAAGAGGTTCGCGTCGTTGGCGATCTTGTAAACACTGATAATATTATGGCCAATACGTTTTGGGTTGGAATCTATCCGGCGCTAGATGAAAGGCATATGAAATATATCGCACAAAAACTAAAAGAAGGTTTGGGTTTATAATGAAAGTTGTCATACTCGCTGGCGGATACGGAACAAGAATTTCAGAAGAAAGTGACTTCAAGCCAAAGCCGATGATTGATATCGGCGGCAAGCCAATTATTTGGCATATTATGAAGCATTACAGTTCTTACGGCTTTAATGAATTTGTTCTTTTACTTGGTTATAAGAGCTACGTCATTAAAGAGTACTTCGCTAACTACTACCTTCATAATAGCGATGTCACGATTGATACCGCCAAAAAGTCTATAGAAGTTCATAATAATTATTCTGAAAATTGGAAAATAACTCTGCTTGAAACTGGACTTGATACTATGACTGGCGGCAGAGTAAAGCGAGCTAAAGATTATATTGGCAATGAGCCATTCTTCTTAACTTATGGTGATGGCGTCTCTGACGTTAACATCAAGGATCTCTTAAAGTTCCATAAAGAGCATGGAAAAAAATTGACCATGACAGCTATTCAGCCCGAAGGTAAATTTGGCGCACTTAAGATTGAAGATACCAATAAAGTGTCATCATTTCTTGAGAAGCCAAAAGGCGACGGTGCATGGATTAATGGTGGCTTTTTCGTATGTGAGCCTTCAGTTATCGACACAATTGAAGGGGATACTACTGTTTTCGAAAAACAACCTCTAGAATCTTTGGCCAAAAGTGGTGAGCTGTACTCTTACAAGCATCATGGTTTTTGGAAGTGCATGGATACCCTTAGAGATAAGAATCATCTTAATGAGATGTGGTCATCCGCAAGCGCGCCTTGGAAAACTTGGTAGATTAAGTCTATTAAAAGTTTAGTCTTTCTTCTTCGATAACTAATGGCTCTTTTGTAACTTTAGTTAAAATAAGGCCAATGTATTCACCAATTATTCCGATTGAGAATAATTGAATAGATGATAGAAAGAAGACCCCAATGATTAGGGGTGCTAAGCCTAGCTGAAATGAATCCCAGAAAATTAGCTTATAAATGAGATAAATGACTGAAACAGAAAGTGAGATCGCAGCCAAGAGGAAGCCCGAAATTGTGAAAACTCTCAGTGGCACTTTCGAGTGAGAGCAAATTCCAAGCATGGCCATATCGTAAAGTGAGTAGAAGTTATTACTTGTGATTCCGCGCTTTCTCTTTGGTTGGACATAAAATACCTGATCGTGTTTGAAGCCTACTTTGAAAATTTGGCCTCTCAGGTAGGGATAGGGGTCATCAAAAAGCTTTAGCATTTCAATGACTTTCTTGTCGTAGAGACCAAACCCCGTAAAATTCTTAACAAGCTTGGTCTCGGATATCTTATTAATCAGGTTATAGTACAGTCCGCGGATGGCAAACATAATCGCCGACTCTTCACTTTCTTTTTTGACTGTGACAACAATACTGTTTCCATCTTCCCATTTCCTTATAAGTTCAGGAAGAAGCTCCGGTGGGTCTTGCAGATCAGAGACTAGGAGGATGATTGCATCTCCGCTTGCTTGGAATAGTGCATGTACGGGGGAGCGAATATGCCCGAAGTTTCTACTATTAAGTATAACTTTCACATTAGAATCATTGGCAGCGAGACTCTTCAAAATTGATACCGAATTATCAGTTGAGCAATTGTCGATGAAAATGTGCTCGTACTTGTAATTCGTTAGGTTCTTCTCAAACTGATTTTTAACTTCTGTATACAAGGTCTCTAGGTTCTTCTCTTCGTTGTAACATGGAGAAACAATACTGATCTTATTCATAAATTACACTAATCCCGCATTCTTGATTGCTTCTACGATTGATTCGGTATCGAGCTTATGAAACTTCATGGCGTATTCATAGCTACCAACACCTTTGGTAAAATGTTCTTTGACACCAAACTTCATTAAACGAGTGTTAAGGCCTTCTTCGGCAATAAGATCGGATATTATTGAGCCCAGCCCACCGTGAATGGAGTGTTCTTCAATTGAGATGACATTCTTGAAGTTTGATATACTGGCTAGAAATTCACTTCGGTCAAAATGACTAAGAAGAGGACAAGAAAACAACGAAAGGTCGTATTCTTTGGCAATTTCTAGACCTGTGCTCACCATGGAACCAGTGGCAAAGATGGCGGTCGTGTTGGTTGATGAATGGATTGGAATATTTGTCTTTAGTTTAGTTAGCGGTCCGTTATTGTGAACTGTTGGCTTATCGCACTTGCCAACTCTTATGTAGCAAGGGAAGTCAGTTGAATAAGCTTCTATGAGCGAGAGTTTCATTTCAAACTTATCAGCTGGTGAGAAAATTTTGATTGGTAGAGTTCTAAGACAAGCTATATCTTCTGCGCACTGATGACTTGCGCCAAGAGTTGTGTAGATCATCCCTGCGCCATCACCAAGTATAATTACCGGTAATTTCTCGTAACAGATACTCATCTTTATAAACTCTAAAACACGCATAGGGATAAAGCATGCTAAGCCATAGGCGACAACTTTTTTTCCTGTCTTGGCCATTCCAGCAGCAGCGCCTATCATTGCTTGCTCTGTAACACCTGTGTTGATGAATTGATCGTCAGCTTCTTTTCTGATCTTATCGAAAAGTGCATAACCGTGATCACCAGACAGAACGTAAAAATCTTTATTCTCTAAGGCTTTTTCAACTAAGAAGTTCGAAATCATATCTCTCATTACATTAACTCGCTTAGTGCTTTGTTATAAGTATCTTGATCTAGCCTTGTGTAATGCCAAATATTCTCATCTTCCATGAAGGAGACTCCCTTACCTTTTATCGTTCGGGCAACAAGAGCCTTCGGTTTATTACTTTTACTGTTAATTAGAGAGGAGATGGAATTTTCAAGGTCATTTTGATTATGACCGTCGCACTCCTGTACTTCAAAGTTGAAAGCCTCGAATTTAGCCTTGAATGATTCCATATTTAAGACACTTTCACATCTTCCCATGGCTTGGAAGCTATTAGCGTCGATTATGAGGATGAAGTTTTTAAGTTGCCTATGGGAAGCGATCATTATCGACTCCCATGCACTTCCTTCGTTAAGCTCACCATCACCAACGATACAAAAAGTTTTTGAGTCTAATCCATCAATCTTTTTCGACATTGCAATTCCTGTCGCAACAGTTATACCTTGTCCTAATGATCCACCAGATACTTCAATACCTGGAACATGACTGTCGGCTAGACCTGTAAGACTAGAGCCATCTTTGAAATAATTATTAATATCATTATCAGTAAGTACGCCTAGCTCGAGTAAGTTTGCATAAACCGCCATGACGCCATGACCTTTACTGAGACATAGATAGTCTCTGTTTTTAGAGCGTCCTTTCAATTTCTCGATGTCGATAAACTTGGAGTAGAGAGTGTGTACAATCTCTACGATAGAAAAAGCGCAGCCAATATGAACAGAGTTGGCGTTATAAGCCATTTTAAGAATTGTCTTTCTAAGTGTTGCTGTTTCATCTATGAGCATGCGTAGTAATCCCTATTGATGACTATTATGTGAGCCAATTTTTATAACATATAATAGCGGCTTATAATTGTAGAGGGTTTTCGCGTCGCGCATGATCGCCAGGCCAGGATTTTTACAAGCCTTTTCGCCTATCGAGTTATACCTTTTTACAAATAATCAGACATTAAAGATGAATCTCATATTTGAGGAACCCATGGACTTATCATCCCTTCATATTGAATCTTTATTACTCGCTATAATCGGAGTCACTTTATACTTGATAGCCTTTTGGGGTTTTAGCAAGAAGGACTACTTCTTTGAAAGTATGATCGCTTTTTCGACCATTCTTTGCTTTATCTCAATCTTTATACCATTCAGCTTTATTGTCATTTTGATCAATTGTATTTTTGCCTTTGGCGTAATTTTGAGCTTAAAGAAGATGAAGTCCTTAGACATTGGATCTAAGGTCAGTCACTTTAAAAACTATTTCAAAAGCGCCAGTCGGTTTGAAAAAATCTTAATATGCTTTTGTGGCATCCATATATTATCTGGTCTGGTTGGAACTACTGTTCTTGTAGGCGAGGGAGCTGTTATTGATGCAATGACATATCACCTTGGTGGGCCAAAAGAGTGGGCCTTGTTTTTAGAAGGTCCAAAACTAAACTTACTTAATCCAGAAACCCTTACAGCTAGCTATTATGAGTATTTAGTATATCCGTTGTTCATATTGTTAAAGCCTGTCTATACACATTTGACTCCTCTGGAGACTACATCTTTTGAATTTCTTAATTACACTGTTTTGGTCTGGGGGCAAATCTTTAGTGGCTTCATTGGCTTAATATTCATTCCAAAGCTAGTTTTTGATTTATGCAAGAATAAGATGATGTATTTCTACCTCATTTTGATTCTCATCTTGGGCTTAAAAGGAATGAATTGGGTTTGGATTACAGCGAAAAATGATGCCTTCCCTTTGTTTTGTACTTTGGTCGCAGCAAGATACTTCTTAAGAAACTTTGAGAAAAGAAATGACGCCCAAGTTATTTTTTTGAGTTTCTTCTTCTTAGGTGTCGGTCTAGGTGCAAAAATGACGAACCTTTATCCGATGTTATTAATTCTTATCTATATGTTTGTTCAAAACATCAAGGTTATTAGAGTTAAATATAATTGCAATCATACAATAAAGCTCATATTGGTTGCCGCTGGCAGTGGCTTTATCGCTCTGTTACCATTTCTTCTTAGAAACTTTGTTGAAACATCGAATCCATTTTATCCGACATCGTCTGCTTTTTTTGAAAACAAATACTTAACAGACTCAATAGAGGCAGTTCATAAGCTCTATTCTCATCCAACAACGTGGGAGATTGCATTTGAAAAACTAAAGAAGCTTTATCTTCACAGTCCCGGCTTTATATTAATTACGGTCGTAAGCCTGTACTTCAAAAGATGGAAGGAGCCATTAATATTTCTCCTCTCAATGGTATTGATCTCAAAAATAACAGGCGAAAGATTTTTGTGGCGACAGATTTCAATGATTATATTTTTCATCATTATTTGGGGTGAGTCATTGTTTAATATATTTATGCAAAATCGAGAGAAGCTCCCTAAGTATGCCGGCCACGTGATTGTTATTCTCATCTTAGGTCTTTCTCAGTTTAAACCTGAAAGATTTACCAAATATCCAACAAGGCATTACTTTGAAACAATAAGTAGTGTTATGCCCTATAATTATCATGCATGGAGTGAACAATTGGAGGAAAACTTAGAGAATCGTGAGGATGAGGGTTATACTTCCAAGTTAAGCTCTTATCATTCAAGGTTTAGGCATATAAGCCCAACAGACGCTAGGGCTGAATTCATTAAGGATTTTTTTGACAGTAGAAAGGAGAAATAGCCTTTATTTTATGGAGGGAAATTTTCTTTGTATGAAATAAAAAAATATTACCGAAAAAAGAGTAAAGCCAAGATACTTGGTGAAGGCAATTGGGGAAATCCCAAATTGATAAAAGTCCAAGCTTAGAACTACAATAATAAACACGGATGCAGCCAAATGGTTTGGAAATAATTTGGATAAAGTGCGTTCGATAAAAATATAAAACATTGACGTGGCTAATAGTCCAAAAAATATCAATAAGTAACTATTTGAATAATATAAAAATGCTATTGGACCAGGAACACTGGTCACCACAACCTTAGATGTATTCTGGATGACAGGATTCTTGCTCGAGATTGTTGTATAGAATGAGTTGCCATCATATAACTTCTCCGCAAGAGCTTCGTTAAGAAGTCTAAAGCCTTTTTCCGGATATGAGTTCACGGCCATGATGCCTTCAATTCCGATCCACCTCCCAAGGGCTAGGCTCTTTAGCGTTTTTAAGTTATCTGAATCCCTTGAAGTTTCTATGATTGTATTTATTGAAACTTCCTGAGGGGGTTCAGTCGTTTGAGTTGTTTTCTCTTGAGCAAAGAAAAACTCTCTAGCCCCCGTAGATAGTGAAACATTTACGTAGGCAGTGGCTGCAAAGATAAAGGCTAGTACCGAAATATTCTTTAGTGCACTTTTTAAGCTCCATTTTGGCAGTTCGCGCACAACTAAGAAAAATATAACAAAGAAATAAATTAATATTCCCATTCTACTCAAAACACCGACAGATGCGGCTGTGATCATAAAGGCACCGAGAGTGATATAAGTCAGACTAAACTTTCGAAGACAATAGAATAAAAACAAGAACGGAAGTGCACGTGTCAGAAACAGAAAGAAAAGAACATTTCCCTTGAAGGGAAGTTGAATATCGGGCTTAAGAGCAAATAGGAGTATATTGTATTTCAGATTTATAACAGCAGTAAATATAGTTAAGCTCAAGAGTATTATTGCTGCAATTTTTGAAGTTTCAGAATGCTCTTCCTTGCAATAATTCTTAAGCGGCTCTATGTACTGATTGATAAGTAGTGCACAAAAGATACCTGCAATCCCAATAGATGAAACCCACAGTATATCGGCTTCTTCTGGACTTCCTAGTACGAACTTTCCAATGGGTTCGGGAAAGTTAGTGCCTGGAATGATTGCGTAGATAGAGTACTTAAACCAGCAGCCAAGAGAAACTAAAAGTCCAAAGAGATAGAGGAACCTTGATCTACTTGGTTTAAACAACTCATTTGAACTGATTCCTAGTTGCAGTAGTACCAAAATTGTTAGTATGGCGTATGGAAATAACAAGTCGTTGTTAAGATAAGCAAGTGTAATAGCCCCAAGAACAGCTACGAACAAATAGTGAAGATAGGTAAATAGTCTTGGCAACGTAACCGCTTTCATCAAAAAGCATTCTTGCTGAAAAAGCCCTTGATAACTGTCAGGGCTATAATTTTCAGATCAAAGAGGAGTGACCAGTTTTGAATATAGTGAAGATCAAACTCGACTCTCTTTTCCATTTTCTCTAGGGTGTCGGTCTCTCCGCGAAGGCCATTCACCTGCGCCCAGCCGGTAATGCCGGGCTTAACTTTGTGGCGTTGCATATAGTTAGCCACTTTGTCTTTAAAGTCGTGATTCATGGCAAGTGCGTGAGGGCGAGGGCCAACCACAGACATTCTCCCTTGGAGTACATTAATAAATTGTGGTAGCTCGTCTAAACTTGAGGCTCTTAAAAACCTTCCAATTGGTGTGATTCTACTGTCATTCTTGGTTGCTTGGACAAACTCCGAAGTATTTTCTGTAACCGACATACTACGAAATTTGTAAACTTTGATGGTCTTTCCGTTCCAGCCATGTCGCTCCTGTTTGTAAACGATAGGTCCTTTAGACGTAAGTTTAATCGCGAGAGCTATTAAAAGCATGATGGGTGATACTAAAACTAAAATAATTAGGGAGAGGACGATATCTTCAATTCTCTTGAGTGTGATGCCCGATGCAGTAAGTGGTGTTCCGTTGATCTCAATCATGGGGATATTAGCGATCTCAGTAATTTTATGATTGAGAAGTCTGAAATTATAGATATCTGGAATATAGCGAACAATAGTTGTTAAGTGTCTTGTTTGAAATAGAATATCGAGTACTCGTTTTTCTGCACGAAGTGGAAGTGCAACCCATAATTCATGACAAGATTCTAGAACTTCTACAAGTCGATCTGGCGAATGAATCTCAATCTCACCAATTTTACTGCCATGGGTATTTGGTTCATCATCAAAAAAAGCAACTACATCAAACCCACACTCATAATCTGATTTAATTTTTTTATGAATGTCGATGCCAACTTGGCCTGCACCAAAAATAGCGATGCGCTTTCTATTAATGCCCTTCTTACGTAAATGGTTTAAAAATACATCAAGCGCCAGTCTATAACTTATGAAGTAAATAAAGCTAATTACCGACCAACCTAGAAACCAGATACGAGAGTAGGCTACCGAAGCTTTGATAAAGAATCCAAATATCACAAGCACGGCAAGTACGGATCCCCATGCATAGAGAATATTGATTGCTCTAGAGAATTTATTCTTACCGCGCCATGAGAGGTAGAGTCCAAAGTTTGGGAAGATTATAAGAATCAGAAGTGATGCGAATATAAGTGCTGTAGTGTAATAGTCTGGTAAAGAAAAGTTGTTATGATAAAAGCCGTAAGTAATATGACCTATCGCTAGTGCACCGAGAGCATCTAATCCTTTTGCCAAGATGTGTAGATGATCCGATAAGTTAAATTCAGACTGACTATTTTTCATGGTTTTTCTTTGTTCTAAACTGCGCAAATGATACTATGATTTGCTTGAAATTGTTAATAAATTGGAGCATTTGTGAAGGTTCTTTTTGTTGATATGCAGTATGATTATGGAGTGAAATCCAGAGGGATCAATGCAATCGGAATCATGGGTTTTAAGAAAGCATTCGAAAATCTTGGTCATGAAACAATTCCATTTTATTACGACGAATATCTCGAGAATAACTCACAACAACTTCAAAGTGACTTGCTGCAAAAAGCTGATGAAGTACAACCAGATCTGATATTTTTCTGTCTCTTTAGAGATCAATTCAAGCCAGCTACTTTGGAAAAGCTGAATGCTAAGTACAAAACGATGAATTGGTTTGGTGATGACGCTTGGAGATTCGACAACTTTACGAAGTTCTTTGCTCCACACTTCACCTATAGCGTAACCACTGACAAGTTCTCCTTAAAGAAATATAAAGCAATTGGTATCAATCAAGTTGTGCATGCTCAGTGGGCCGCAATTGATGATGATCGATCATTTGAAAAGAAGCCCTATAAATACGACGTATCTTTTATTGGCGGTGCTAACCCCTATCGCAAGTGGTTTGTAAAAAACCTCGAAAAGATGGGTGTGAAAATTCATTGTTTTGGTAATGGTTGGCCAAATGGCCCACTTAGTAATGATGAAATGATTGAACTATTTCAAACGAGTAAGATTAATCTCAATATATCCAATAGTGCCTGCTACGATATACGCTACCTGTTCGCGCATCCAAAAAACCTAGCTCACACTTTGGTATCTAAAAAACAATCCAGTCAAACCAAAGCTCGAAACTTCGAAATTAATTATTACGGTGGATTTCAGTTAACTGACTATGTACCGGCTATAGAAGACTATTATGAAATTGGAAAAGAGATTGCTTGTTATACTTATCCGGAAGAAGCTTCTGTCCAAATCAAATACTTTCTTGAGCATGACAAGGAGAGAGAGAGTATTAGAGAACGAGGAGAGAGTAAGGCTAAGCAAGGATACACTTACACTGGTCAGATAAGAAAAGTGTTGAGTGAGTTTGGATTGTGAAAAAAATCTCGTTTGTTGTCGGTAAAGACTATTTAAACAATAAAATATTTGATTTAGATAATCTCGCCCTTAACAGAGATGAGTGTCTCCTTCCTTTTTACATGCTTAAAGAAAAATTGAAGTCCTTAGGCTATGAACTAGCGACTCAGGACCTAATCGACCCAGCCTCAGCGGATATGGTTCTCTATAATGAAATGCCTAAGCCTTACGCGTCATCTATAGATCGTGATAAGTCGTTTGTAATTATCTTTGAGTCAGAACTTATTCGCCCCGATAATTGGGACCTCAACAAACATAAAGATTTTAAGAAGGTTTTTACGTGGAACGATGAATTGGTCAATCGAGATCAATATTCTAAACTCTATTTTCCTAATAAATTAAAAGTTACACCTGTTGAAGCTCAAAAAAGAAAGAAGCTGGTGACTCTAATTTCTGGTAATAAAACATGTACACACTCTTTAGAGCTTTATAGTGAAAGATTAAAAACTATTCGCTGGTTTGAAAAGAATAAGCCTGAAGAATTTGAGTACTATGGAGTAGGCTGGGAATACCAGATGAGCATGTGGTGGCAGAAGGTATTTCGAAAGCTTGGTTTGCTTCGTTTTGTGCCGAAAAGTCCTAGCTCCTGTTATAGAGGCAGAGTAGATTCTAAATTTATAGCGCTAAAGGAATATCAATTCTCGATTTGCTATGAAAATGGAAAGGATATAGACGGTTATATAACAGAAAAAATTATCGACTGCTTTGTATCTGGCAATATTCCCATCTATTGGGGCCCTAAGAATATTGAATCTCATATTCCTAGCTCTACATTTATTGATCGTAGACTCTTTTCAAGTCACGATGAGCTATATGCTCACATTAAGAATATGAGTTTGGAGACAATTCAGGAGTATCAAAAGAACATCCAAGACTTCCTGCAAAGTGAAAATGGATTGAAGTTTAGCAATGAATACTTCGTCGATGTGATAACCAAAGGACTAATCTCTGAGTAATAAAATGCTACTTCTAGGCTTTGGTAGAGCGGCGCAAATGATTATCATGTTTGCGAGCTATAGGCTTTTAAGTTCCTTTTTTACAAAAGCAGAAATGAGTTCCTATTATTTCTTATTATCTATTGCCGGTCTGTTTGGTTTAATAATAGCCAACCCAATTGGCATGTACCTTAATCGAATCATTCACCAATCTAAAAACCATAAACAACTTAATTCTGTGGTGCTTAGCTTTTTTAAAGCGATGACAATTTTATCTCTAGTCACTGTGCCGATTGTCTTTATATTTCAAACCAAACTTTCTAATGATGACTTAAGCATTCTCATAATTGCACTCGCTCTTTTGGTTTTTGTACTTGGGGCAACACTTAATGGCACTTTTGTATCCATTTTGAATATCTTATCTGAAGATCGAGCGTTCGTGATCTTAACAACTTTGACTGCATTAATTGGTTTGTCGTTGTCTGTCGTTGGCGTTAAATTCATTCTCTTAAACCCAATCATTTGGATATTGGGACAGGGAATTGCACTTGCCGTGTTTGGACTAGTGGCACTTATTCTTATTTGTAAAAAAATAGATCCAGATACAAGCTCATTTAAACTCGACAAAGATCAAATCATTAAATTCTCTATGCCAATCTTGTTCACGAATATTTTTGTTTGGATCATGTCTCAGTCCTTTAGATTCTTTTTAAAAGGCAATGTTGATGACTCACTACTTGGTGAGATGGCCTTCGGTCTTGGACTGGCTACAGCATTAGCTGTTGCGGTAGAGTACCTGTTTCAACAACTACTATTTCCAAGCTTTTACGCAGCTCTAGGGGACGATAAGCTGGTACGAGAAGATTCATGGAATAAACTCTTTAGTAAGTCTGCGCCAGCTTTTATTTGCTTAACTATCTATATGATAACGCTCTCACCCTTTATTATAAGTCTCTTGGCAGATTCCAAGTTTCACGGTGCATTTGTCTTCTTTGCTCTTGGAGCTGTAGTCGAGTTATTTAGAATGTTAGGCAATATGGTCAATATGGCCTACCAATCGGAGATGAGAACTAAAGATTCAATACTCTCTTATGTTTATGGCGGACTTGTAACTTTGTGTGGAATCGTCTTTATCAGTCACAATCCTGAGAACCTTTACTACACACCATTTGTTCTAATCTTGGGTCAGTTTACAATTTTTTCGAGCTTATTTTTGAGACTAAGAAAAATCATCACAATTAACTATCCAGTAAAAGCACTTCTCAAATTCTTGTTTTTAGGACTTCTACTTTTACCAGCACTATTTTTTAGAAAGGACCCGAATTTGATTATATCTGTTGTTGTTTGCAGTGTATGTGGACTGTACTTACTCTTTCTTTTTTATCAGATCCAAAAGGAAAAAGCATAATGTTAATTACAGCCTCTGTTCCTGCTTATAACTCCGAATCGACGATCAAAGAAACGATATTGTCTCTGAGTCACCAATCTTACCCTTTTTATAAGATTAAAGTTTACGATAATAAATCAACGGACAGCACGCGCTCAATTATCAAGCAGCTCATGAGTGAAATAACTAACCTCCAATTGATAGAGAATGATATCAATGTTGGAGCTGAAGCAAATTTTACTAGATGTATAAGTGAAGCTGAAGGAGATCTCTGTGTCATCGCCCATGCCGATGATATCTATCTACCAGACTTTGCTAAAGAATATGTAGAGTTTTTTAAGTCCAGTTCAGATCTATCAGCCGCCTTTTGTCTGGCCAATGAAATTAATGCGAAAGGAACTGTCGTTGGAAAACGCTATTTGCCGGCACAGCTTAAAAAAAACGCACGGACAATACTTACTAAAGAAAGAGCGATTAAGCTATTTTATCAATACGGTAACTTCGTGACCTGTCCATCAGTGGTAGCGCGCTCGGACATATTCAGAAACCATATAAAAAACTGGGATGGAACGACTTATAATACTTCAGCTGATCTTGATGTTTGGTTTAGACTGCTTGAGTCTGGAAAGTTTGGATTTATTAATAAGCCCTTGATTAACTACAGGGTTGCAGAGGCTAGTTATAGCTATCGCGTCGCTAAAATTAGAACTCATAAGCACGATATATTCAAGGTTCTAGAGGCGCCCAAGAATGTGCGCTATATGCGCGAGAATAAAAACGAGCTTAACTTTCTACTTAATAAAGACTACGCCAATCGTTTTTTGAATGTTTTACGAACTAGGGATAGGGATCAAATTAAAGCATATTCTTGGGAATGTGATTTTGAAATGTTTGCGTGTCTGAAGTCTGGAGTAACTTCTCCTTGGCATTTTAAAATGATGGCGGCCATTTTAGGTCTTAGAATACTCTATAAACTTAAGGGAGTACTATGAATAAGATTACTATAGTACAGATCCTTAGGTCTCCCGAAGGTGGCATTGGAAAGCATGTTGTCGATATCCTTGAGAACTTGCCCGACTCTTCATATCGAAAGATCTTTGTTAGCAATTTCTCTGATTCAGATCGCGACTTAAATTATTTAAAATCTAAGTTTAATGTAGAATTTTTAGATCTTAAGATCATCGATAAGCCTGAGCTTAAAGATCTTCTCAATATCTTCAAAATCTTTAAGTTTTTGCGTAATACTAAAAGCCTTGTGTTACACGGTCACGGTGCAAAAGGCGGCGTGTATGCTCGCATTTGTGGTTTGTTACTGCGTTGTCCAGCTCTTTATACTCCTCACGGAGGGAGCTTGCATCGAGTGTTTGGAAGAGTAAAAAGCCTCGTTTATGACACTATTGAGAGAACTTTGATTCCTCTGACTTCTAAGTTTATCTTTGAATCCAAGTATTCTGCCACTGAGTTTAGAAAGCATGTCGGTAATTGCGGGGATAAAGAAGTCATTAATTATAATGGCGTCGCTTTTAACCTTGAACCTAAACAGTCACAGCACCAACCTGGTCAAAAAATTAAGTTAGCAAGCTTTGGACTTCTTCGAGAACTAAAAGGTCATGATATTGTGATCGATGCACTTCATATACTTTCAAAAGATAAGATCGACTTTCATTATACTATTTATGGCTATGGGGCAGAGTACGACAATCTAGTGGCCAGGATCAAAAGCTATAACCTTCAAGATAAAGTCACAATTGAGAAATACACGGACAATATCTTCGATAGAATGCGTGAGCGCGATGTTGTCCTACATCCTTCAAGGTTTGAATCGTTTGGTTATGTTCCAGTTGAAGCCATGTCTATAAAAGTGCCTGTGATAACTTCTTTTGAAGGTGGCCTTAAAGAGGTTTGTGTAAAGGGTGGGAGCTTTGTTGCTAAAGATAATACTCCCGAGGAATACGCATTAATCTTAAAGAGAGTTATCAATGGAGACGAAGATCTTGTCGCCATGACAGAGCATGCTTACAAAGTAGCTAAATCTAAGTTCTCCGTCGAAGTAATGGTTCAAAGTCTGGACCAAGTTTACAAATCTCTTTGATAATAAGTGATACTTTTGCGGGAAGTGCGTTAAATTCACTTTGAGCGCGACTCATATCAGTTCTTCTGTAAGCATCAACTCCAGTCCATTAAATACAATGACTTAGTTCAAATGGCTGAGGGGACATTTGTGCACCTAACAGCTTGATGGTTTCACGTTGTGGAAAATTTCAATGAAATATGCTATGAATAAAGTGGCGTGAGTGGATACTAAGAGCAGGCTGTTTTTTGGGAATAAAATGAAAACATTAAAAGAATTTGCAGGCTTTGAGTATGTAACCGTTCAGATTGAAAAGTCTTCGATCAGTATTCAAGACGCAGCTCTGCTTGAATCTAAGCTGGCCAAGGAGATTGTTCAAACTCGTCCCCTGAGAGGGAGAGAGGTTCATTTTTTACGAAAGCAAACCGGTCTTTCTTACGTCAAACTGTCACAACTCTTTCAAAACTCATTCGATCCATCGACTATTGCAAAATGGGAGAAGCGCGTGGACGAGAGATTGTCTCCGGCCAACGAGTCGCTTGTTCGGCTTTATTTTGCCATCTTCTTTGGGGTAAAGCTGAAAGCGAATCCAGATGAACTCTATCCTCGAAATACTGCGAAAGAGATCCGCTACGCTTGTTAGTAATGAGTACGTGATACTTTTGCGGAGGGCGCGTCGTAGCTTTTACAGTAGACCTCCATCTTTCATATATCCAGCCGAGTTGGATAAAGTGTGGAAAAGGTATATTATCTATATCTAGTGATAAATCATCTGCCTCGTATTATCTCTGTAAGGAGAGCTAGAAATGGCGAAAAAGAAATCTACTACAAAAAAGCACTTTAAGGACGCCCAAGAGATGGATGCTTTCCTCGAGCAGGCAGACCTATCAATTGAGTTTGATAAACTTGGAAAAGTCATTCGGCCAACTTTTAAAAAAATTAACCTCGATCTTCCTGAGTGGCTTCTCGAGCAACTCGATATAGAAGCGGCTAGGGCCGGGGTTTCTAGGCAACCATTAATCAAGATTTGGTTGGTCCAAAAGCTTGAGGAAGAGCGATTAAAGCGCGCTTCGAAAAATAGCTGATTCAATAACTGAAGGTCGCCTCATCATCTTCCATGAAATATCCTTTTGGTAAAGGCGCCCTTCATTGGGCGTCATGGAAGACCCTTTTTAAAAAAGCTAAGAAAGGTAGGTCAAGATTAATGAAGCGGGGGAAGCTTACCTGAAACTCCAGAGATAGAGCTCGGCAGAGTCTGCTCGTCTATATCTTCGCCGGTAGCCAGGTATATATTTTTGAAGCCAAGAGCACTGATTTCCTCAATGTGCTCCCATGTCTTGTTGCCGTGAATATTTAAATCAATATATATTTGTACATTTTTCTTAAATGTTTTGCTCTTCTTTAGAAATGCTTCAGGTGTGTCAAAGGTTGCGATACTTTTATTAGTATCTCTGCAATTATACTCCCACGCGAGGCGAATAAATTTATCATCATCAATTAATATAAGGTCAACGTCCTCATCTTTAAACTCAGTATTGATAACTTCTCTAATAATGTAGCAGTTGTTAGAGGTATCGAGAATTTCTTGTAGCTCTAAGGTGATGTCAATGTCAGTTTTAAAGTAAAACCTGTTGTCGAAATCCTTAATCATTGAAACAAGCTCTGATAACTCACCACTGCCTATGTCAAAATCCATAATACAGATCATATCGACACTTGCACTGAGTGCTATCGACTTAAGATGATCTATATTGAGTGCTCTACTAGTCTGGATATTATTACTTTTAAGAGTGTCTAGATACCACTCTGGTGCCTTAGATATTGGAAACTTTAACTCGACAGTCGTTCCTGAGCCTTGCTTTGAAAGTATTCTAACATCACCGTTAATAGAGTCCAGATAGGACTTGGCTGAAGTTAATCCAATTCCGGAACCTATGGCCTTGGATGTAACTTTTTCACAAAGTAACTTATTAAGTGTTTCTGAATCTATTCCTGCTCCATAGTCTCTAATTCTAATTAGCGCAAATCTTTCATCAACAATTTCCTCAACTTCTATTCTTGGATGTGAAGTCTTTCCTTGGTAAGCCTCAAAAGCGTTATTCAAAATATTGCTAATTATTCTTTCGAAGTTATGGCGATTTCCTACAGAAAAAACCTCAGTACCTAACTTGAGTTTTATTTCCAAGTCAGGATATTCGACCTTTTTCTCTTTTGTAAGTAGGCGTAGTACAGAAGTGGTCGGAACTGTTTGGTCTAACCTTATTGGTTGGTCTGACTTAATGTAGCTAAGCATGTTCTCAATTCGACTGATCGCATGTTTTAAAATTTTCTTTTGCTCTGATGCTATATTTAGCCTAGCAGTGAAAACCTTCAGTACAGATATTGGGGACCTGACATCATGAATAAATTCTTCGTAAACTTTGGAGCGTTCGTTGCTTAATAGATAAAGCTGCGATTGCTTATTTATTCTGCGCAAGTACAAAAAGAAGCAAAGACCCACGACAAAGGGGATGTAAAACTTAACTGTATAATAACTGTCGATTATTCCCCAAAATGTTAGTAGATCATTAAGTTGAAATACTAGTAGCGTAAATGAAGCGGGAATCATTATTATTTTTTCATCTCGCTCTTTGGTTATTAACGAGAAGTAAGTACAGATCGCCATTGGAGCTGCAACTAGGGGAGCAGTTATTTTGATCAATCTCTCGTAGTAAATATAATCTGTGACACCAATTGTAGCCATGATGAAATAGATTGAAATAACAATCGCATAAATCCAAATTAATTTTGAGATAAAGTTATATTTGTCGCTCTGCCTGTAGAAATGGAAGAAAACAAGCACAAGCATCGCGTCCTGAATTAATCTTAAGGGAAAGTGGTAAGCCCCCGAGCTCAGTACTGGATCTAGTAAGGCTCTTGGGTACTCACTAAAGCTGATTAGATAAACTATTGATATGATTGAATAGGCTAGAATCGAAAATCCAATCTCGGATTTCCGTATCCATAGAGAAAACATTAGAAAAAAGGAAAAAATCGCTAAAAAATACCAACTGCATAAAGTGACACCAGACTTTTTAAACCATTCTAATGCATTCATCCATCGTAGAGAACTATAGCTTGCAACATTAATACATAGCCTACTTGGGAATTGTATCTTTTGGTTGTTATCCTGCGCTAAGATTTCAATCGTTTGCTCTTTTGCAAACGGTAATGGCAGAAGCAAAACCTCATTTTTTATATATTGGGAATACCTAAGATCGACATATGGATTTTTGTTAACGCTTATTGAAAATAGGTCTTCTGGGGATGAAATGGAAATCCAGCATCCAGAGCTTTCAAGACAGCTTCTCTCTTCATCAAGCTTATATGTGTAGCTAAATCCTTGTGACGTTTTAGTTTTAACTGAGCACAGCCGATCATCTGCTAGGGAACTACTGATTAATAGTATATTAAATATTAGAATTAAATATTTCATCTTTTGTGAACAGGATAGGGGCTACAACCCCCTCTGAAGCATCCATGACAGGGATTGGATAGTTACACATAAAATAGTTACCTTCAGGAACATTCAGAAGGTCAAGGTTCTCCATTGCAATAGCTTTCTTAAAGATAATGTCATGAATTGGTCGTTCAGGCCTTTCTGGATTGTAATCTAGTGATTTCCATGAAGTTCCAAATAAATGAAAGCCTTCTCTTTCTATGAGCATATGCGCAGCAGCTGCGCTGAGTGTGAATACGTAGTTTTGAGCATGAAATCCGAATTGATCTACTTCATATACATCCGGGGCAATGAGAATTTTGCTATGGATTTTATCACTAAAGCTTGAGATTTTTTCTTGAAGTTCTGCTGAGGTCAACGACCAGTGATAGGTATTATCTTTAGTTTTTAAGAACTGACTATTTTTGATTTTTAATACTGTTGTAGGGCCATAAAAGTAGTTTTGATGATTCTTAAGATAGTGACTCATTAGTTGACCGTCAACTTCAGTATGGGCAGGTGTCTCAATGTGAGTCATGCTATGAGGCTTGAAATTGTGCTGATCGTAATTGACAGGCGGTTGTGATGGTTTGCCAATTTTATAGATATTCTTTTTTTCGTAGATTTGACCCTCATTCCACATGGGCTCAAAAGATTCCTGAATTAATGGAGTTAGTATGTAGGGCATTAATCCTCTGAAGGTTGAATTCATATTAATGATCTTCGATCTGCGAAGAAAACTCTAATGTGAGCAAATATTGCTTATTTAAAAAAACTTATGAGAACAACGTCAAAAAATCCGAACTACTTAGTCCTTTCAAGAACCCTTTATCCGATTCTTCAACCAGCGCGGCCAGTTCGCGTTTTGATTTTTGCAGCTCAAGTACGCGCTCTTCGACGGTGTCTCTCGTCACAAGGCGATAGACGAACACTGGGTCTTCTTGGCCGATGCGGTGGATACGATCAATCGCTTGGTTTTCAACCGCAGGGTTCCACCACGGATCGAGAATAAAGCAATAGCTGGCTTCTGTGAGGTTTAATCCGGTGCCGCCGGCCTTAAGGGAAATCAAAAAGGCTGTTTTGGTGGGGTTCGTTTTAAAAACATTAATGGCGCTGTCGCGATCGCGGGTTTGACCATCCAGATAGGAGTAATCAATGCCAGCTTTAACTAGTCTCTCTTTAACTAGCGCTAAAAATTGTGTGAACTGCGAGAAGACCAAAGCCTTTTTGCCAGCCGCTTGTATGCCGATAAGTTGTTCCACCAGAGCATCAAGCTTAGTCGAGCCAAGTTCAGTGGTGGGGCTTAGAAGTTTTGGGTGACAAGCAAATTGTCTAAGTCGAAGAAGTCCTTCAAGCACATGAAAGTCGGTTTTCTTTTTACCGGCCAGCTCTTTTTGATAGTAGCGGCGAAGCATTTCGTATTCTTGCTTTTCTTCCACTCCAAAATCACACCAAAGCAGACTTTCTGTTTTTGGTGGAAGATCTTTAAGCACCTGAGCTTTCGTGCGTCTTAGGATAAACGGCCTAAGACCTCTAAGGATTAAATCTCTGGCATCTTCGTTTTCTTGGCTTGGCCCAAATTGCGCCAGCTTAGCTATAGACATCCCCGGGACCAAGAATCTAAAAATAGAAAAGAGCTCACCCAGGTGATTTTCAATCGGCGTACCAGTCAGTGCTAGACGAATTGGCACTTTACTGGAAACCACGCACGCGGCCTTAGCAGTTTGACCATGCACATTTTTAATGGCCTGAGCTTCATCGAGAATCATGCCATCCCAATTAACCGCCTTAAGCTTATCCACATCGCGACGAAGTACTCCATAAGTACAAAAAACCAGATCGACCACATCGACGCGCTCAAGTAGCTTTTCGCGATTAGCTCCCTCATAGCGCATCAGTTGTAAGTGGGGCGCAAACTTAGCCGCTTCTCGCTCCCAGTTTGAAACCAAGGTTTTTGGTAGCACGATCAGCACCGGTCCAAGATGCTTGGATTTTCTGCGAGTCAAATAGGCCAGGACCTGAACCGTTTTACCAAGACCCATGTCATCGGCGAGTAATCCGCCGGTGCCAAGTCCTTCAATGAAATTCATCCATGAAAGACCAAGGCGTTGATAAGGGCGAAGTTCGCCGGCAAACTTTTTAGGCGTGGCCAGAAGCTTTAGCCCACCCGAGCCTTTGAAGTTTTGTACAATTTTTTTATATTCAGAATCTTTTTCTAGATCAAACTCAGCAAAAAGATTTTCGAGTACTAATGCCTGTGAAGTGGGAAAGCGCATGCCTGGTCCCTTAGGGTTTCCAAGCTCGGCCAAGATCTTAGCGCGCTTAAGCCATTTCTCAGGCAGCAATCCAAGCGTGCCGTTTTCAAGCACGACAAAATGCTTGTGCTCATCACTGCGGTGTAAAATATCGGGCGGACCTAGTACCTGATCACCATATTTAATCGGCGCATCTAAATCAAACCAATCATTATGTGTTCGAACAGATGCTTTCATCGCCACGCCGGCAACCACTGGCTTGCCAAACGCTCGAGTCACAATGCCCTGATTCTCTAGCCACAAAATAGCATCGTTAAACTGCGTCTCTTCAAAAACCACATGATGAGGCTCTCTAAAGCGCGTGTACTCGCCGTCTCTAAGCAGATCGATTATGCGATCTTCGTATTTGAAATTTTTAGATCTAATCTCGTAGGGATCGGGCTGTAAAAGCGGAGCATCTTCACCCGGCGTGTGCGGTTGATCGCCGTACATGAAAACCAATCGGCCATGAATCATGAAGTGATCATCTTGTTTAACCACATCGACTTCAATCACCGGTCTGCCTTCAACGCTGGCTTCTCTTAGCGGAAAACTCTCGGGCAGTTTCAAACTGACGCTACCTTTAAAAGCGCGCACAATTTTGACTAAATCTTTTTCACCACTGGCCGGAATATCTAGACGATCGCGCCGTCTAAACGTTTCGGCCAAGTAGCCTGGTAGCGGCCTTTCAATCGGATGCAGCTCTTGTCCGTGGACAATTAAACCTGAATCGGCGAAGACGTGAATTTTATCTTTATCTAAGCGTTCGCCTTGCAGCTCAAAGCGGTGGGAGAAAACATATTTATCACCGGCGTGATTCAGATCTAAAATCTCTCGAATCACGCGCTCACGCCGCCACGATAAAGCGATTACGTCGCCATCAATCCAACCCTGATCCTGCTTGAGTCCAAGCTTTCCAGTACTGGATAATAGATCTAAAACCAGGGGCGCTAAATCTTTTGGAAGCACAGTTTCCTGCGCCCCTTCAAAATGACTGGCAAAACCGCCTTGAAGAATTCGAAGCGCGCGTCGTTCATTGGGATCTTGCAGGGCCTGAATCTTAAGATCGTTTAACCTCGTATCCTGCGCTTTTCCCCAGCCACCTTTTTGCAAGCGACGTCGGCGCATAAAGCGAATCATCATCTCGCCGCTGCTACTAACATGTCGTGGATCAACCACGTACCACAGATCGTCTTGCGCTAACTCGGTAGGGGCGTCGTCTCTAAGGCGCCGTGGAATTCGCATGGCCAAGCGGCGCAGCTCTTCTTTCCAGTCGCCGTCTTCG
>PBCC01000081.1 GCA_002716825.1 Halobacteriovorax sp.
ATTGTGGTTACTGGGGCCCAATTCAAGGATGTTGATATCAAAGTTACAGATCTTGCCAAGGATCTCAAGATTGACAACGCACCGGTATTATTGGTATTTGGTACAGGCTGGGGTTTACACACTTCTTTAGTCGAAGCAGCTGATGCTCGGTTAGAGCCCATTTTCTCAAAAGCAGAAGATGGCTACAACCATTTATCAGTTCGGTCGGCAGTTGCGATCTATCTCGATAGATTAACAACAGAAGTCTCTTAGACTCAAAACGACTTAAGCGAAAGAACGCAATTGCGGTCCTCTGGTTTGGTCAAATGTTCACAGGAGAACATTATGAATTTGATAGATATCGTAAATCAAGATCACCTTTCACCACGTGTAGCTGAATTTCCAAAATTCAGAACTGGCGACACCATCGCTGTTCACTCACGTATTAAAGAAGGCGACAAAAGCCGTATTCAAATCTTCGAAGGCGTATGTATTGCTTTCAAAGAAGCTGGAACACTTAACGGTCACTTCCGTGTTCGTAAAATGTCTTCAGGTATGGGCGTTGAGCGTGTATTCCCATTCCATTCACCAAACGTTGAGAAAATTGAAGTTGTTCAACGTGGTAAAGCTCGTAAATCGAAACTTTACTACCTACGTGAACGTTCTGGTAAATCAGCTCGTATTGCTATCGATTACGATCGCGGCGATAAAGCTTAATTTAACAAAGACGATTCAAAAGCCTCACTTCGGTGGGGCTTTTTTTTTGGTTAAAAAGAGAACTTCATGGAAGATCTAAATTACTTATCAAAAGATTTTTTGGCCGGCGTAGATGAAGTTGGGCGTGGACCATTGGCCGGACCTGTCGTCGCAGCCTGTGCGTTGATCACTGGTGGAACTTCGAGTGATAGAGAATCTCTCTTGCTAGAAATTTTAAAGCTTGGTGTGACCGATTCAAAAAAACTAAGCGCCATAAAAAGAAATAAAATTATCAATAAACTTGGGCATCAAGTAGAAAGCTTAAAGTGTGATTCACTTTTAGAAGTTGGCACAATCAATAATTGCCACATCCATGTTTCCATTCGTGAGATTTCACCTGCTTTAATCGACTCCATGAATATTTTGGCCGCATCATTAGAGGCCATGGCGAATGCCTTCGAACAGTATGAGATTAAAGGTAATGGATGGATTTTAGTGGATGGGAACCACAAGCTTCGAAAATCTTGGAGCGGCGCCGAGCAGGTTCCCCTCATCAAGGGAGACTCAAGATCTGTGATGATCGGGCTGGCATCAATATTTGCCAAAGAATATCGCGATCACCTGATGAAGAAATTGGGCGCGATCTATCCCGGTTACGGACTGGAAAGTCATGCGGGTTATCCAACACCGACTCACAAAGAAGCGATAGCCACTCTAGGCGTGACTCCAATTCATCGCAAGAGCTTTCGTGGCGTGAAAGAACACGTCTAGAAGGCGAGGGCTTTGAAGCGCTATTAGCTCGAGACTTTCATTCGCAAGGAATTCCCGTTTTAGTGTGTCCACAGTTTTTGCGCTCTCGAGATTGTGGTCAGGTTGACGTCGCTGTTCTTCTAAAACGGCGCACTGAGCATTATTTGAAAGTTGTTGAAGCCAAATCTAGCGTGAGTTGTGGCACGAGGCAGATACGGCGACTGCTCGATAGCGTCGACTTCTTGGCTAAAATTCTCAATGTTCCCGGTGGTTTAGAACAGCTAAGACGCGAGGATTATTTGCCAAAACCGAGGCAAGTGCTTAAGCTTAAAGAGTAACTAATGTTGGAGAACTCAATGCGAGCACGCTTACGCCACAGTTTTATCTGTCTACTGGCCATTTTTGCGCTCACTAGCGTTATTTTTTCTGGCCAGGCCCAGGCCCAGGTCGATACCCGTGTTAAGGCTCTTGGAACAATGGCAATGTACGGTACCGTGGGTGGTGCTTTACTTGGAACTGCCAGCTTAGCTTTTGGAACAAGTGGAAGAGCTCCAGCTGTTGGTGCTTCGCTTGGACTTTATGCAGGCATACTCTTTGGAACTTATGTCGTGGCTTCTCATTACTACAAGAGAAACTATCGTCCATCTCCACAAGAAAATTATTATCCGGAAACTACGAGTCCTTATGAAGACAACAGTAGTGGTGTCTACCGTTACGCCGATCCTTCATTTGGAATTGAATCACCAAACGTAAAAAAGCCGAGCCCTAAAGCTCGGCAAGACGATACACCAATTTGGTATATGAATTTACTGCATTTTCAGTTTTGATAAGTGCGAGATCTTGCAGCAAAGCGCTGACCTAGAGTTTCAGTTTCATCGTCATCAAAACCCATGATAAGCGCCGTCATAGCGTCATAGTCGTAGAGCTTGAAAACTTTTAAAAATTCTGTTTTAACATTCATCAATCGGATTTGATCTTTCTTACTGTTTAGTGCTTTGATCGTGTCGACAAACATACCGATGCCGGAAGATCCTACGAAATCGAGATTATGCATATCGATGGTGATGGTCGATGACGGGTTAGTAGCACAAAGCTCTTCCAATTCACTCTTTAAAGGTGCGCCAGAATCGTAGTTCAGACCTCCCTCCATGTGAACGGTAATATTACCACGGGCATCTGTTCTTACTTGGGCTTTCATCGACATGTAGTTCTCCTGGATCAAGGCGAGGACATCCTTGTTTAATTAGTTTATCATTCGAAGCAGATTGAATTTAGGGGGAAAGTTTTGACGGATGCTAATGTAAGTTCCGATGGTTGCCTGATATTGGTGAGTACTCCGATCGGGAATCTGGATGATTTAAGCCCCAGAGTAAGAGATGCTTTAACTCGGGTAAAGCAAGTCGTGGCCGAAGATACTAGGGTCTATAAGGAACTTATGAAGTTGGCCGGAATCTCTTTGGATTCAGTTTCACTTCATGCCCTTCACGATCATAATCAAAATGATCTTGCTAAGCCCCTAGAGTGGCTTGATCAAGGACTTGAGGTCTTATTAGTTTCAGATGCAGGCAGCCCACTTATAAGTGACCCAGCTTTTCCTTTGGTTCGAACTGCGCTGGCAGCAGGGCATAGGCTGGATACGCTTCCTGGGCCGAGTTCAGTGCTTGTGGCGCTAGAGTTATCTGGCCTTCCGCCTCATCCATTTACCTTTCACGGCTTCATGGCGAGAGAAAGTGGTAAGCGAAAAAGTTTTTTCGATAGCACTAACTCCTTAGCGGGAACTCATATTGTCTTCGAGGCTCCACACCGAATTCTCGCTTGTGTTGATGATCTATGCGAGATGGTAGCTCCTGAAACAGAGATTGCTATTGCTAGAGAGCTGACCAAGACATTTCAAACCGTTCACCGCTTTAGTGCCAAGGATTGGCCAAGGATAAAAGATGAAGTCATGGTGAAGGGTGAGTTTGTACTGCTTTTCCACCACGCTCATGCGCAAAAATCTAATGGTATTGATTCAGAGATGATCGAGCTGGCGCAAAAATTCTTGCAAAAGCCGACAACTAAACTCAGTGCTAAACTTATCGCAAAAATTCTTGATGCTGATGCTCGGGATATTTACACTCAGCTGACCAAAAGAGACTAGCGCGCTCTTTCATTTTTAAAGATAAGTATTGTTTACGCCGATAATTGTCGTAATGAGTACTCGTACGAGCAAAGAAATTATTCAATTATTGAGCGACCTTGAACCAAGGCGACCTAGTTCTTCCGATCGATTTCGAGCGGTTCTAGAAATTGGAAAGTTGTGTGCTAGTTCACTTGGTCTGCGCGAATATCAACGAGAAGTCACAAAACAAATACGAAAGCTTATTGCTTGTGAGCATGCTTTTTTATTTCGTCTTGATGAAGACAGCGGTCAAATGTTTCGCGAGTGTCCACTCAATGATGGTCGTAAGTGGCAGCGCTATGATTACAAAATTAATCCTAAAAACTATATTGGAGAGTGTGTTCACTCTCAAAATGCAACTGAAGTTTCTGTCTCACCAACGGATCTGCGTTTTCGAAAGCTCGATGACACACTTCAGTCTCTTGTCACTAAAGATGCGTGGTTACTTCCGTTAATTAATAAAGGGGAAGTCATCGGTGTATTAATGGTGGCGAATTCCAATGAGTCTGGCTTTACTCCTGATGATCTAGAGATCCTTGAACTGTGCTCTGGTCAATTGGCCATCGCTCTCAATAGCTACAACTTGGTCGAACAAATTAGTAAGCAATTTCATCAAACTGTACTTGCTATGGCCGATGCTATTGGAAAGAAAGATACCTATACAGGTGGTCATACCAAACGTGTGGCGCATTTCGCCGAAATGATCGCTAAGGAAATGGATCTCGCATTTGAAGATATGAGGGACCTACGCTTAGCTGCTGTTTTACACGACGTGGGTAAGATTGGAATTGAAGATGCCATACTGAAGAAAAAAGCTCCATTAACGGATGAAGAGTTTGTGGTGATGAGAAATCATCCGGCCATCGGCTACGCCATTCTTGGCCATATCAAAAGTCTAAGTAATGTTATCGATGGGATGAGGTATCATCACGAAAGACCTGATGGTAAGGGTTATCCCTATGGTCTCAAAGGTGAAGATATCCCCATAATTGCTTCAATCATTTCGGTCGCTGATACTTTCGATGCTATGATTAGCACAAGGCCTTACAGGAAAGGATTATCGCCAATGGTGGCGTGGCAAGAAATCCTCGATTATTCGGGAACTCAATTTGATTGCCGAGTTGTTGAGGCATTTGATCGCTGGTTTAAGAAGAGCAAGATGTACCGAAATCAAGATTTTGGTCAAAAAAGAAAAGCAAGTTAAGATAAAGATATTGGATATAAAAAATGCAAGTAAGAATTATTGGCGGACACGGAGGTGTATCGCCAGGCTTTAAGGCCACTTCCTATTTAATAGATGGAAAGCTGCTCATTGATGCGAGCTCTGTTGCGTCTGGATTACCGATTAATGAACAAGCGAAAATTGAGCATATTTTAATCTCTCACTCACATCTCGATCATATTAGCGATCTTGCATTTTTATCTGATAATTGCTTTGGCATGAAAGGTGTTCCTTTTGAAATCTATACATCACCAAAAGCCCATCAAAATATTATGGCGCATTTACTGAACGATGAGATTTGGCCAGATTTCACAAAGCTTCCCTCAAAAGAGAACCCAACTTTAAGATTTCACGAAATTACATCAGAGCAATCATTTAATGTGGGTGCTTATAAAATAACTCCGGTTGAAGTGAATCATCCGGCCGGCGGTCATGGCTTTATCGTTGAAAATGGAAATGCTGCTGTCGTGTTTACACAAGACACTGGGCCGACGGATCGTATCTGGGAAATTTCTCATACGATTAAGAATTTAAAGGGAATCTTCACTGAGGTGAGTTTTCCAAATGATCTCATGCAAATCGCAATCAATTCATTTCATCACACGCCATCGACCATGAATGAAGAAATCAAGAAAATGCCCAAAGATATCCCCATTTTTCTAGGCCATTTAAAGCCTAATTTTCAAACCAAACTCTTTGAAGAAATCGCCGAACTGAAGCTCGATCGCGTATCGCTGCTTGGTTCAGATGATTCCACCTTTATTTTTCGCTAATTGACACTGCGTTAATAGCGTTGTGCTTTAGCCTCAACTTGGCGTAAACTCATGCCCTACCAAATAGTGGAGGCCGCATGGGCTGGTTTGAGCAAGTTAAGAGTCCAAAACTTAAACAACAAAAGAAAGTCACCAATAATACGCCAACAGGCCTTTGGAAAAAATGTTCCAATTGCGGCGAGATTGTCCAAAGTCAAAAGCTAGAAGAGTGCTTTCAAGTTTGTCCTTATTGCGATCATCACTTTCGCTTGAGTGCCCGCGAAAGACTTCGTCTTCTCGTCGACGATGGAAGCTTTAAAAGCTATGAAGGTGCCCCAATAACAACATCTGACCCTTTAGCATTCGTTGATAAGGCCACTTATCAAGACCGTCTTAAAGCGGCCCATGAAAAAACCGGGCTTGAAGATGGAACCTTTTGTGGAAAGGGTAAAGTTAATGGAGATGATCTCTCTATTGCTGTTATGAACTTTGAGTTTATGGGCGGATCAATGGGTGTTGTCACTGGTGAAAAAGTCGCCATGGCATTAGAGCAATCATTAGAACAAAAAATTCCAGCGCTTGTAGTCTGCTGTTCAGGTGGCGCTAGGATGCAGGAGGGAATTCTCTCTCTTATGCAAATGGCGAAAACATCAGGTGTTATTAGTCGTCTACGCAATGAAGGCATCCCTTTTATTTCTCTTCTCACCGATCCAACAACAGGTGGCGTCGCCGCTAGTTTTGCGCTTTTAGGTGATGTGAATATTGCAGAACCAAAGGCATTGATCGGCTTTGCTGGTCCAAGGGTGATTGAACAGTCGATTCGTCAAACTCTTCCTGAAGGATTTCAGCGCTCAGAGTTTTTGCACGAACATGGCTTCGTTGATCGCGTCGTTCATCGCCATCAGCTCAAAGAAGAAATCCATTTCTTTATGAAGATGTTTAAAAAGGACTAGAGTGAATTTTTCAACTCTTGAGCTTCACGATGAGTTGTCGCATTGGCTACAAGTTCGTTTTGGAGCTGAGGGTCCTGGAAAGCTTATCGAGTCAGATGCGGGATTAGATCGAATCGCCGCTACTTTTAAACCTTTTTTAGATCAGCTTAAATCCCCCAAGGTGATTACTGTTGCTGGTACCAATGGTAAAGGCGAAACGGCCTATCGAATCGAGCGACAGCTTTTAACACAAAATAAACGAGTGGCACTTTGGACTTCACCGCATCTTTTAAGCGTTTGTGAGCGTTTGCGCTTTGATGGCAAAGACATTGACGTCAAAAGGTGCATGGCACTTTTTGAAAAACTAGAACCTCTTTCTAAAAATCTAAGTTATTACGAATTTTTATTCTTAGTTTTTTTACAAGCTTGTATTGAACAGAGCCCTGACGTTCTTGTATTAGAGGTCGGTCTTGGTGGAAGACTTGATACAGTAAATCTTCTCGATACTGACTTAGCTTTAGTGTGCTCCATCGGGCTTGATCACCAGGCCATACTAGGGGATACCCCCGAGAAAATATTGTACGAGAAACTTGGCGTGTGCAGGCGTGATAAACTTTGTTTAACCGCTCTTGATGACCCTCGTTTGCGCGCACAGGCAAAAGCTTGGTGCCAAGCTCGCAGTGTTCCTTGGTGGGACGGCTTCGAGGAAAAACAACTTCACTTAGAGGATACTTATCCTAGGCGAAATCAAGTGCTCTCGAGCGCGGCGCTAGGTGTTTTTTCTGGAGGAGCGGACTTTCTCGCCAACTTTAACTCAAAAACCATAAAAAACGACCAGTTGAGCTTTTCGGGGCGGCGCGAAGTGATGACATTAGGAGCGCAACGCTTTATCTTTATAGGAGCACATAATATTGATGGTTTTCGCCAGGCCGTACACTTTTGGTCGCACACTGGTTTTCCAGATGAGATCTGGTCTGCGTTTTCAAATCGACCTCGAGCGGACTTAAGTATTTGTGTTGAGCTTTTGGCCCAGACGCCAAAGCATGTAAAAAAAATAGTGACGACGTTTGATCACGCACGAGCACTGACCAGTGAGCTTGCAAGCAGTCTGTCGAATGAAACGAGTGGGAGAGTTGAGTTTGTTAGCGATTGGAAGAGTCTTATTAATCAACAGGATGCAAAGACAATCGCTATTGCCGGCTCTTATTACTTTATTGCTAGTTTTATGCGTGAACTTCTTTTGCGTGGAGCTACTCGCTAGAGAAAGCTTTGAAGTTAAGTTTGGCGAAAATGTTCAGGTCCTCTCCGATAAAGCCTTTCGCGACTCCAGTAAAAATCGCTTTGAAGCTGTCGGTAATGTCATCATCACCCACGAAAAAAACTCAATCTATGGTGAGCGGGCATCGCTTGATTTCACAACAGGTGCCACCAACGTTACTGGCAATGTTCGATATGTCGGCCCACAAATTACCATGTATGGCTCTGAGATGGAGTATAACTTCAGAGATAAAAGCTTTGCTCTAAGTAATGCTCGAATCCTCGCTGATAATTATATTGTTTTAGGCAAAAAATTATCGCGTCCAAATCCCAGTACTATTTTGGGCGTTGATGCTGAATACACGACCTGTAAAGACTGCCCCGAGAGTTGGAGTGTTTACGGTCAAGAAATTGAAATCACTCTTGGTGAATACGTTAGAATTAAGCACGCCTTTTTAAAAGTAAAAGGCGTGGTTGTTATGTATGTGCCTTATCTTATCTTCCCGATTAAGAAGAAAAGAGAAACCGGGGTATTATTTCCATCTTTTGGCTTTGAATTTGAAGAGGGCTTTCGTTTTCAACAGCCGTGGTTTTGGGCGATAAGTGATAGTGCTGACATGACCTTTAGTCCGTCGGTCTTTGGTAAGCGGGGCTTGGGTCATCAATACCAATATCGACAAGTCTTCCATAATGATGGTTGGGTTAATGTTGATACGTTAAAAGTTTTCGATAGAGTCTATGAGCCGGGCAAACAAACAGAAGATAGAAGTGCGAGTAAGACGTTTAGGCACTTCTCCCAGGCTGAGTCTCACTGGTCCAGTGGAGAGCACTTTAACGGCCACTTTAGATTACTGGGAGTCAATGATCTCGATGTGATGAGAGACTATGATTTTTTCTCTGAGAATATGGTCGATGGATCAGAGGTTGGCGCCAGCGGTTTTATGGAAGGGCGCAGTTCATTTTTTCAAGTCTCGGTTGATGGGAACTTTGAAAGAAATACTCTCTATAGTGATCCAAAAGGTTTTGATCACCGCTATGTTCAGATTTTACCCAAGTTAAGTTTATCGACAATACCTATCACGCTCTATCAATCGGATATTCCATTACTCAAGCGATTGAGCATTGGTCTTGATAGTGATTTTACTGTTTTTAAACAGAACCACTTGGCCGAAAATGCCTATATTCGAAATGCGAGACGACTAAACTCGAGACCTTATGTTAACTGGGAAATTGGGAACCTAGGACCTGTAAATTTTCGCACAAGAGTTGCCTTTGACTCTCAGAAATATTGGTTTCCGTACGAAAGTGAGAAGACCTTTTCTAAATCGGGTATTTTTACAGAAAGCGAAATTGGCATTGAAATCGAAAAAGTTTTTGGAATGTCTTATGTTGAGGAAGTTCCGATAGAAAAGGTCGATGTTGCGAAATTATCAAAAGCAAAGCCCGAGTCGATTTCAACTTCCAACCTCATTGGGGAACTTCCAGTCTTTAATGAAGGCCTCTCAAAAGAAAACTTTAAAATTCAAAAAAACTCCTATCGTCATGCTCAAGAGATTAAGCTGAAGCATTATTATTTTTCAGACCAAAAGACTAAAGGTAATAATAAATTCTTATCTCAAATTGCTCAAAACTCAGGTGACGGTCAGTTTGATGCTATTGATGCTCTTCGTTCTAGAGAGTTTTTGGTCAGTAATACTGAGACCAGGACGACGCTGCCTTTATCAAATACTATTGAGCTTCAGTGGAATAATGCTTTGGTTAGAAAAAAAGCAGTGGGCGAGGGACAGTTTCTCGATGGCCGAAGCTTAATTGATAACTTTAACTACTCTAGAGTCAGTTATTTTAACCTCTCTCAAGGTTATGACTTTGATCGTGAAACGGGTGAACTTGATGACAAGTTAACCAGGCTCAATATTGAATCAGGCATTAATATTGACTCTTTTTCACTATCAATTAGCGAGTATTACTTTTACGATTCACAGGAAAATATCTTTAGCGTGAACTTCTCAAAAGAATCATCGCGCTTTAAAATATTCTCGCGATTTACTTATGACTCCCTCACCACACCAATTAAGAAAATTGCCGCTGCTGGAGCAAAGTTTAATATTATTGACTTGTTTCTTTTAGGTGCCGAAGTTGAATACGACTTAGAAGATAAACGCTATGCTAGAAGTGAATACTCTGTGCTGTATAAGCCCACCAATGACTGTTGGGAGCTAGACTTTAGGCATAAGCGAGATTTAGTTGAAAGGCGCTTTAGCGTAAACTTCCTGATCAATTTCAATGATAAGGGCAGTAGCTTTGGCCAATTCTAATCTATACTTTGTCGACTTCAAGGATAGCTTTACCCACAATATTTTGGCTTATCTTGACACCTCACGAGCGTATCAAGTTATTCAACCGAACGATGTGCATGGACTGCTTGCTAGCGAGCAAGCCCAGTTTATCTGGGGGCCAGGTCCTGGACGAGCTGATGAGTATGGAATTGACCTCTCATTGCTACGCTCTTCACTTTTAAACCCAAATCATCGTCACTTAGGTATTTGTTTAGGTCATCAACTGATTGGGCTTTCCCTAGGTGGAAGATACCGCACTTTGGATCGTCCACTTCATGGAGTGGCACTAGAGATCACTTTACCTGAGTGGAGTGACTGGGGATTAAGTGCAATTCCTGAGCAATTTCAGTTTTATAACTCTCTGGTAATAGATATGAATGAAATCGAGGGGCTGCGAGTTTTTAAGGCCCATAACTCAGTTATGATGCTTGCGAGTAAAACATTTTTGTCGTGTCAGTTTCACCCTGAAAGCGTGGGAACATCTTGCCCTGAGCGCTTCTTCAGCGGCGTTATGAAAAATTTTCTATAATATTTGGGATGATGTTACCTAAAGTAGATGGCATTTACGATGTGAAAACAATACGACAACTCCTAGAACTTGGAGTTCGTCGCTTTAGTTTTGATATGAGACCGCAAAGTTTGAACTTTGTTCAACACTACCGCGTGCTTGATATCGTTAGCGAAATTGGAATTGGTGCTGGAAAAATCTTTTGTTTTCATTTTGGTAATGAATTCCCAATGCTGCTCGAAAAGTTTATTACAGATTTGAATGAGCGTGTCAGCGCAACCAGCGAAGATTGGAAGCAAGGCAAACTCCAGTTGGAGTTTAGCGGACGCGAAGACTTCGAAGAGATGGATGAATTTAACTGCTCTTATCGTTGGCATTTCTATAAAGGTGCTAATTGGAATAAGGCCGCAAAGGCAAAGCATCTGTCTGGTTTGATTTTACCCTTTTACTACTTAGATGACTCGCTAGAAGAGGGGACCCTACATTCTCTATGTATGAATCTTCATACTACTTTTAGTCGTTGTAGCTTTCATTTAAGTCATGATTGGGGCGCTAATGTTTTTCCCACTTTGACTGAGTTGTTTGATTTTGACGATGTGGCTTTACCAATTGATCCAAATGTTGAAGTATGTTTTCGCAATGTGGATCAGACAAAGCTAACTCTTGGTCTGAGACCATTTCTAAATTCATTATAAGTTTCGGAGTCTATTGATATGAATATTTTGATCACCAATGATGATGGTGTCCATGCTCCTGGTATTAAGGCACTCAAACAAGCTCTTGCACCCATTGCTAGAGTCACCGTCATCGCGCCTTTAGAAGAGCGCTCCACTACAGGTCATACTCTGACACTTGATCATCCACTTCGAATGGTGGAGATTGAAAAAGACATCTACGGCTGTAGTGGTTACCCTGCCGATTGTACGTTGATGGGTCTTGCTCAAGTTATGAAAGATAATAAACCAGATTTAGTTATCTCAGGAATTAATCGTGGAGCTAACCTAGGTCAAGACGTCTATTACTCAGGTACGGCCGCAGGAGCTCGTGAAGCCGTCTTTCACAACGTTCCAGGCATCTCGGTATCTCTTGTCCTAGAGTTTGGAAATTCAAAGCAAAAGCCATGTTATGATATAGCGGGCACATGGATAAGAAAGATTGTTGAGGCTGGCTTCCATCGCGATTTGCCTCCTCTTCATATGCTTAATGTAAACGTACCCAATATTGAAAAACCAAAAGGAGCACAGCTCACCACATTGGGTGTTCGCCGTTACTCAGAGGAAGTGGCCACGCGAGAGGATTTCAGAGGCCGTCCTTATTTTTGGGTTGGAGGTGTTTATGAAGGTCATACAAACGCACCTGGAAGCGATTGCCAGAGTGTCGAACTCGGTTATGTCTCTATAAGTCCGCTAAATCTTCTTGGACAAAGTTCCGAAGAGTTAGATACATGGGCACAAAGAGTTTCAAAACTTTAGAGTACTTTGAGTACAAAAGTCGCTTTGGTCCCACTGATCGCTTGGGGGGTTCCAATATGCATAGAATAATCTATGCCATACTTTTGTCACTTACTGTCGTCCTAGCTGGATGCTCCAGTATGGTTCGCAGCGGTAAGCACGTTAGAGTAACTTCAAGTGACACACTAGAGAGTCTGGCCAAAGCTTATGGAACAGATGCAGCTTCACTTCGTGGAGCCAACCAAGGAAGATTACCGGCCGTAGGGCAATTATATTTTGTACCGCAAGCTCGCGGTATTCTTGGGCGTAAAGTCGCTGCTGTTCATGATGAAAATATAACTGAAGCTTATCTTAACTCTGGCGAGTTTGTGTGGCCGGTGCCATCAAGCCGCAGAATTTCTTCTGGCTATGGCAAAAGATGGGGACGACACCACGAGGGAATTGATATTCCTGGACGTATAGGAACATCTATTGTGGCGGCTAGTGATGGCAAGGTCATTTACTCTGGTTCAGGTGTGGGTGGTTACGGCAATATTACTGTGATCCTACATGATAATGGTTATCACACGGTTTATGCTCACGCTAAAGAGAACCTAACCGTTGCTGGTCAGCGAGTTTATAAAGGCCAAGTGATTGCTAGGCTTGGACAAACAGGTCGCTCAACTGGACCACATTTACATTTTGAAATTAGAAAGAATTCAAAACCGCTTAATCCAACTAGCGTGCTAGCAATGGAAGGGGTTAGACACTAACTCTTTTTAAGTTTCGCCAGCAGATCAAGATACATTCTGGCCGTATTCACTGCATCTTCAAGGGCAGTGTGGGCCACATCGCCCATGCCTAGAAATTTCATCATTCCAGATCCTGTGGCACAGTCTTTAGGAATGAGTCCCATATCAATTAATGAAAATGCTACGCTTGAGAGATCATTTACCTGATGGTGAAAATGATCGCGCATGAAATTCCAACCCAGATCGCGGTTCATAAATGGTAGGTCAATAGCATTCATCGACTTGCCAAAAAGAACGATCTTTCCTTTGGGAGAGTCTTTGAAATACTCAGAAATCTCAGGTTGTTTTGTGTAAGCACTAAGTTCTTGTTTGAATTCTTCAATTGAAATTCCATCGCTGTGGGCTTTTTCAATGAGGCTTTTATTATGCTCAATAACCCATGGGTCGAGCTTGTGCTTCATGCTCTCAAAAGAAGGACATTTGATATAAAAGTGTTTGGCCATGGTAAGTGGGATTGAGTCAGTGGCCGTATCAAAGGGAACCATTGCAAATTCAATAATCAAATCATCTTCGGCCAATCCAGTGGCCTCTATATCAAAAGACAGGTAACGCACGAGATCTCCTTAACGTGGATAGCGAAATTCTACTTGGACTGGACAGTGATCGCTTACATTGTTGAAGCTATCGCCCAGGTCTGGCTTAGGTGTTGGTTGGCAAGCACTGCGCGCACAATGGGCTCCAGAGTAGGCTCGAAGCATTCTAGACTTTCCCTTGTGGAGTACGTGATCAAGATGCGATGGCCACATATTGCCATCACCTCTATCGCCCTGCCAAAAAGATGTACAGCTTACACTGGCGCTAGAATTTCTAAGATCATTATTTTTCATAAAGTCTTCAAACTGAGCGGCACCGGGAGTTTGTTCAAAGTAACTGGTTGTATTGAAATCACCTAGAACGATGACATCATCAAGTCTTTGGGATTCTAGCTCGGATAAAATTACGGACAGAACTTCGTGCTGCTCTCGTCTGGTATTTCTATTGCGATCACCGGATCCAGCTTTAAGATGAACAACTACAACCCCAACTCTCTTACCCGTAACTTTATGTCTTAAAACTGTAACAAGCGCTGGTCTTAGGCCGTAGTTACAACGAGTTGATAATGATACTCGCCAGTCTTCTTCACTCGAGATGAGCTTAAACTTTTTTGTGTTATAGGCGAGGGCCACTTTTTGATCTGCGGTGCCACCACATTCTGAAATGAGCAGCTCATGGCTTGGCAATTTCTTGTTAAGCAAGTTTCTAAAGAGTGTGCCGTTGATGATTTCTTGGAAGGCTAAAATGTCTGAATCAACCTCTGATAAAACCTCAAACAACGCTTTGGCATCTGTATTGGAAGTGATTGATTTTTCTTCATCAATGGTACTGAAATTTCTGACGTTGTAAGTAGTGATCTTAAATTTAGCGACGGCAAAGGAGTGGGCCGGGAAAAAGGCAACCGTAACCAAGCAGGTGAGGGTCAAAATGAAATTATTCATGGCGCTACCTTTTAAGTTTAAGAACTCGATTATTTTAGAAAGGTATTAGCGCGTCTGGCAAATTTAAATCACTTGCAGTGACGCTGCTTGTTACAGGTAACTAATTAAAACTACAGGCTCATGATTGTTAAGAAAGTGTTTGATTGTCATCATGCAGGATAAAACCTCGGTTTCTTCCACTTTTACAATGCACTTGCGACAGACTCCCTCGCCGTAGCAGCTTGAGGCGACTGGAACTTTTTTAAGTCGCAAAAACTCCATAAGGGTCAAGTCCATGGAAAGCTCATCAACCTCAAGCTCACTAACCAGCTTTTTACTGGCCCCACCGAAGACTTTAATAGTTCTTAACTCTATTTTGGACATCTGAGCGAGGCCTGGGTTCTTTCATCAACTGATAGCCCAGAGGAGCCGTCTTGGAATTTTCCCCACACCCATACTTCTCCTAGGGCCGGAGAGTGATAAATGGGAAAGTCCATTTTAAGAAAAGATTCTAAGTTAGTAGCTGAACCTCTTGAGGACTCATATAACATACGTGCTGGGCCATATAAAAACTGATGTCTTGGAAATGATAAATAGGTTCCGACTTCTTCGATCTTTGTCGCTCTGTCGATTGAGTATTGAAGAAGATTGTAGAGATGCTGACCAGGGTCTCTGCCTTTGAGCGAACTCATCAGCAGTTGATGATCCTTCTCGCGCTCAACTAAACAAATGGGGGCAGGTCTTAGGGCCGGAAGTTGCCTTAATATTGTCACGCCGGCTTGAATAGGTTTTGGATCTTGTAGCTCAACCGACGAGATAAAAACAAAGCCTGTATTTTTCTTAAGCCGTGCCAATATATTATAGTTCACGCCCGGATCGGGACGGACGAGATAGACAGATTTAGAATAGAGATCAATATCAAAATTACACTGCACTTTTGTCGATTCAAAACTCGTAGAGTTGAATACTGGACTTCTAAGTGGCGAGAGTGGTTCATTGTCTTTTAAGAGTTTGGGTAGGCGAGTCCACTTGAGTGAAGGAATTGATTCACCACTTTTTAAGATTTGTCCTGCCTTAAAGAATTGCCCCATTGCTATATCTTCTGACAGAGGACTTTTGTACTTTTCTAAGTATTGAGCGAAGGGTGAACCAATCTCCATTGAGCTTGGGAAAATCTTTTCAGCTAGTCTCAGGTAGTGGTTAAGCGGTTTTAACTTCAAGCGAACAGTAAGGTCTTGGAGTCCCTGCCACAGTGGCTTTGCTGGTGCGGCTTTATAGTAGTCAAAGCTAGTCCATTTATTATTTTTTAGAATAGAAACTTGAAGTCTGGCCCATGGAGATGTGGTGGCGGGACGAACGGCCATCTGTTGCAAAATCGCGAGGATCAACTCTTCTTCAATAGTGAGATTAAGCGAGTTAAAAACATCATCTAGGGTTTTATTGTCTTCACTTGATTGAGAGGCAACGATGGGCATCTTATCGCACGATAACTTTTGGACAAGACTTTGCTTTAAGGGAAGGGCTTCAGGCGCATCATCAATCAAATTAATATAGGAAGTGCAGCCACTCAGGAAAAATAAACCGACCAAAAGGAGAGGGAAATGTTTTACTCTGACATAGGAGGCTGGTGCCAAAATGCGCTGGTTGGCTTCTCCGTTAAACGGTGTAATTGAGCTAGAAGTGCTTGAAAACATGGCCAGAGGTCCATCCCTAGAATAAGTAGTGCCCCTCTATTGTAGTTAGGCTTGGTCACTCGTGCAATCGAGCATCAGTGAATTTTATGGAAATTATTGCCTCAAGTTCTTTTCGCTTTTATAGAATAAATTTTTGCGTATAATAAAAGTGTGGATGACAGGATGTTGACCACGTAGAGGCAGGATGCCGAAAAGAAGGGAGCTTTTGCAGGGGCTCCCTTTTTTTATTCCCTGCGATCAGTTTTCACCTTATCTTTACCATTAAAATTTCATTCACTCGTGCGACGTACTTTGGTGTACGTCTCCTCGTTCATTCAATTTTGCAGGTAAATCTAAGATGAAACTTAATCGCAATGTTGATAAAATATACAAATGAAGATTGAACTAAAGACAATGAACCAATCAGAGTATGAATCTTTCATGGCAAGATCGATCCCTGAATACGCTAAGGAAAAGCAAAAGGCTGAAGGGTTGAGTGATCAGGCAGCGCTCGAGCTAGCACAAAAGACATTCTCTGAACTTTTACCATACGGCTTGCAAACAGAAGATCATCATCTGTATTGCTTTACCCTCAAGGATCAATCCGTGGGCGAGCTATGGCTGGCTAAGCGCGGAGATGGGTGTTTTATCTACGAGCTTTATCTCGATGAGAGTCTGCGGGGACAGGGGCTAGGTAAACAGCTTATGGCGTTGATTGATAGTGAAGCGAAGAGTTTAGGCTTTAAGGTGATTCGCCTTCATGTTTTTGGTCACAATAAAATAGCCACAAAACTTTATCAGTCCTGTGGCTATGAAATTACAAATCTGAATATGGCCAAAAAATTATGAAGGCTTTGGAGCAGGGAAGTACTCGGCCTGCTCGCCAATTTTATGATTGGCAGGGAATGGAATATTAAACTCATCTACACTATAGATTGTCTCAGGCAGATTGAGAGACTTTCTTAGCCTGTCCATGGTTTCTGGAACAAAGGGTGAGAGCATAATTACGACATTTTTTAAGATATAAAAACAAGAGTAAATGGCATCCACTCGCTCTTTTTCATCATGGCGGTCATCGTGTGGCTTGTATTGATTAAACAGGCCATTGATAATTCGGGCATAGTTCTCAACCATAAATAATAGCTTTGAATATTCAGCTTTCTCCATCGACTTCACGTAGAGTTGAACCATCTTGAAGGTTTCTTTTTCAACTTTAGGAAGTAGTTCTCCTGCCGGAACGACGCCATTAAACTTGGAATGAATAGCGGAGATGGGCTTTTCAAAAGCAGCGTTCATGGGGCCGGCTAAGAACTCATTTCTTTGCTTGAATGTTTCAAAATCAAAATTAGATGATTTCTCAGTCAAACTTAGTAGAGCTAAGAAGTAGCGCACCTGATCTGGAGAGTAGCCCATCTCATCAACCAACTGGTCGCCGGTATAGAAATTACCTTTTGATTTACTCATCTTTTGGCCATCGATTTGAAGATGAAAGCAGCTGAAAATATCAGTCATCTGCAGTTCACCTGAAGCAGGCAATGAGTGTGGATCTTTCTTAACTCCAAGCCACATTGCACCCTGCATGAGGACGTAAAAGAAGACATTGTCTTGTCCTAGGAATTGGTAAACATTGGCTTCTGGATCATGCCAGTAGTCGCTAAAGCTTGCAGGATCGAGCCCTTTGTTTTTAAGCGCAACTTTTGTAAATGAGATAGGAGCAATCAGAGACTCAGGCCAAACGTACAGGGACTTACCGGCCATGGCTGGGTCAATATCAGTTGGGACAGGGATGCCCCAAGAGACATCTCTAGTAATCGAGCGGTGGGCCCAAGCATCATCAAGAGCGCATTCAATCCCTTTGCTTTCAAAAGTTTTTTTGACCGCTTCTAGGTCAGCTAAATTATCAAACTGGATGACGATCTTTTTTCCTGGAGCGTAACGGCTCTTATGCTTTGGTAACGTGTCCTTAATCGACTTGAATGTCTCTTCGTGAACATTGCTGAAAATCATGGCCGGGGCCACAGTATTGGTCACTTCGTTCAATACATTCTTGCGCCAAGTCCGTTGTTTGCCATCGATCCACTCTTTGAGTACGTCGCTGACTTTCCACATATCGAGCCACCAGTGATCGGTCTCTTTTAGTACTGGTGTCGCATCACTCAGGGCGCTCTTTGGCTGCTTTAACTCTTTTGGCTCATAAGTTGTGCCACAGACATCGCACTCATCGCTATAGGCCTTCTCATTGTCGCATTCACTATTGGGGCAAGTGCCGTGAACATAACGATCTGGCAAAAAGAGCTGCATGCTGGGATCAAACCATTGTTCACTGGTTTTCTTTTCAAGCATTTTATTTTGATAAAGATCTCTTAAAAACTGTTGGCAGTATTCTTTGTGGGATTCAAAGTTTTCTTCTCTTGAAGTCCCGGTATAAACATCAAGAACGATTGAAAACTTATTCATGGTCTTAGATTGCTTAGCATGAATCTCATCAATAAATTCTCGCGTGGTCTTGCCTAAGACTTTTGCCGCAACTTCAGAAGTCGAACCGTGATCATCGGTGCCGCAAACAAAAAGAACATTGTCTTTGCCGACAAGCATGCGCATCCAGCGAGCAAAGATATCGGCCGGAACATGGGCTCCAGCTAAGTGGCCAATATGCAAAGGGCCGTTGGCGTAGGGCATACCAGCTGTAACGACGGCTTTTTTGGGGCGTTTGATTCTAGAAAGAACGCTTGGAATATCTTGCTTTGGCTTGTGCTTATTTTGTTCACTCATATTGGCTTTCTCGGTAGAGATTAAAGCCAAACAATAGTGTAATTTTAATACGTTAGCAAGGATGAGACTTATTTAAGCAGACAAACTTTTGATGTTTTTTTAGGTGATTTCAACACGATAGAGTAGGCTTTTGAGTTTTGGCACTCGAGTACCGCACTGGCCGGTGGTCGTGGGTACTCATCCTCAGCACCAAGCAGAATGCGCATCGAGGGTTTTGAGAAGGTACAAAAGTTATCGAGCTCAGATGGTTTGTCCATGACAGGCATGCTGGTGAATCGCTCGTCGTTTAAATTGGCCGGACAGGTTCGCACCATATAACAATTTTCGGATTCGCCACCTTCCATCTTTTTACAACCATTTTTCAAATAGATTAGCTCAATGGCGTGATCTCCTGCTTTATCATTCCATTCAAGTGTACAGGTGCGTGAAGCTACAATGCCTGGAGATTCATCGGGGGCATAAGCTCTTGAACAAGGTGAGGCTTGCACCAGTGACCATGTCGAGAATATGAGTAAAGCGAAAAATACTTTCATTGAAGTCCTATTTAAGATGGGCCGTATCTAAGAAAGTTAGGCGATCAATTGATTCACAACGATTTGAAGATCCGTTAGTCGATTGATTACTCGACCAATAGCAAACTTTCGCAATCGTTTCAGTCGAGTCACTGCCGACGGTACTACCACTAGCATTTTCGTAATGACTAAAGATAACTGAGTGACCTGTATTTCCATTTCGGGCATTCCGTTGCAACAAGACTGGATCACCTTTTCTAGGAAACCCTTCTTGAAGACTGCTCTTGAGGTTTTGTGCACCGGCCGTGACTCTTCTCGACTCACCTAAATCAAACTCACTGGCAAGCCAGCGTGGACCGCGCTGACCGAAAGTCAGATAGGTTCTAGGGAAAGGGCTACTACAAGCAAAATTACTCTTGAGCTCACTCCAGTTGTCTCTTGTCTTTAGAATTTTAATAATTCCGATATAGCTAGCGGTTGTACAGTTAGAGACATGGCAACCAACTGGGCGATCGTTAGCGGCATCATCCATCGCCTGGCAAATAGCATTGACTTCAGATCGAGAGAATCTAGACAGCTTATAGCCACATTGTGGAGGAGGCTCATTGGTTAAAGATAAAAAGTATTCGTCTAAGTCTTCAAACGATGGATTCTCTGGAAGCTTTTGCTCTAACTCATCCTTAGCTTCTTCCGATTCAGAGATACGCGCGAGATAGTCATCAGAGAGTTCTCCGGCCAGAGGATAGAGTCTAGGCTTAGGGGTTGGATCAGGCTTAGGGGTCGCATTTGCAACCGGCTTTTCTTTATCGCTCTCTTCTTCTTTTTCATCACCAAGCACTGGTATATTGCAATTGGGAGCGGTCGGCGGGTTTAGCAAAGTATTGACGTTGTTGGGATAGCCTTGAGCGATAATCAGGTTAAGCTCAGCCTCATTGAGGACTTGTGCATAGCTCACTTGAGCGATGAATAGTGAAGCAATGAGATAAATATAGAGGTTTCGCGTTCTTCCCATAAATTAAGTATAGATGATCACTCTAGTAGTGCTAAGACTGTGCAGTTTTATCCTAGTCAGTCTATGAAGTTACAGCAACTTAGAGCCTCTAAGAGCTAAGCATCTGCTGCCAATAATAGTCGTCACATTCTAAGATTTTTGTCGGCCGTCTATAAAGTGATCAAAAACATCGGATATGAGCCGTAATTTTTGGCCCGACCCTTGCTTATAGATAGGTATGAAATATTTAATCTTGCTCTTCGCACTTTTTTCTATTACTCAAACTTGGGCCAGATCCGACTCGCTAGCAGATGGCATGAGGCCTAAGAAATATAAGAAGCGCGATAAACCAATTCTTAATGTTGCCCTCGTCTATTACGGCAGTTTTTGGGATGAACGGGATATGCAGCGAATCGCCCCGCTTTTAAAAGAGCGCTATGAAGCTGCCACAAAAGGTGTGATTAAATTGAATATCGCCCATACAGCAGCACTACCGTACAAGCATCAAATTGATTCCTATCCTGAATATACTCAAGATGGAATTACTGATAAGTCTCGTTTGCAACGCCTTTGGTATTACGACAATATTGGCGGAAAAATTATTAATGAAGTTTATGAAGAATTCGAAAAATCAGAAGTTGGTAAGCACTATGGTGAGCTCGATGCACTGTTAGTAGTTTCGGGTGCTCAGTATGATGCCTTGGGCTTTGCCTCTGGTCGAGTTGCGATTACGGAACAGCCAAGAGAGATCGCTTGGGGCCTACCAGATACAGGTCGAACGGAAATTGTGACGGATGAAAACCTTGTTGATGAGCTTGTTCATGAACTAGGACACACAATGTTCCTAGGTCATACCTCCACGCAATGCATGCGACCAGAGTTATCTCTACAAGAGCGACGGGAGTGTTGTGAACATTCACCCAATGGTCAGGATGTTATGAGTTATTGTCGTGATCGTAGAAAGGTCGATGCCAATTTCTTTTATGGCTTTGAAAAATGTAATATGACGATGATTCAAGAGCTGATTGTACCGGCCATGCTAAAAGGCAAAAACTGGAATGTTTCAGGGCGCTTGAACTGTCTCTAATTCATCAAAATTATATAGAGCATACCCATCAGTATTTAAGTTGTAAGTGTAGAGCATTTGATGGGTATAAACTTCTTCAATAACAAGAGTGTCGCCATAGGCATTCTTGACTCTATCTCCCTGACAAAATCCTTGAGCACAGCTGACCTGCTTACCAAGCTCATCCATTGGGAAGGTGAAAACATAGCCATTGTGGTGCAACCAAACCTGCGCAGTGCGATCGGCCGGTTGAAACTCAACAACAGAGCCTTTCCAGCCATAGATATCTCTCACGACGTCCTCAGTGCAAAGATGTTCAAAGCAACTGGCAAATGCGACTGAGAAATTGCCAAGAAAAATAAATATTAAAAATTTATGGATTTTCATTCCTGCCCCTTTCGTAAAATGCTATAAATCTTGCTTGGTGGTGTCAAAGAACTATGAGTTTTATTGCTGTTTGTCCTAGAAACGGATAAGTTACAGCCTGCAGCAAACAGATAGAAGGATATATATGAAAATCGGCATTCTCTCCCGCGGCCCTAAACTTTACTCAACCATGCGTCTTGTTGAGGAGGCCAAAGCAGCTGGCCATGAAGTCGAGATCATTGATCCAACCAAATGTTATATGAATATTGCTTCTGGTAAGCCGATCGTTCACTACAAAAAGAAAAACTTAGATTATTTTGACGCCGTTATTCCACGTATTGGAGCCTCGATTACTTTCTATGGCACAGCAGTGCTTAGACAGTTTGAGATGGGTGGCTCTTTTGCTGTGAATGAGTCCGTCGCTATTTCAAGATCGCGCGACAAGCTTAGATCACTTCAAATTATGTCTAAGCATGGCCTTGGTATGCCAGTCACTGGCTTTGCTCACTCTACTCGTATGACGGGTGATCTGATCAAAATGGTAGGTGGCGCTCCTTGTATTATTAAAATGCTCGAAGGGACTCAAGGTAAGGGTGTCGTGCTGGCCGAGAGTAATAAAGCGGCTGAAGGTGTTATTGATCTTCTTCGCGGACTTAATGCTCACTTTTTAGTTCAAGAGTTTATTAAAGAAGCCGGCGGTGCCGACATTCGTTGCTTCGTTGTCGGTGATAAAGTGATTGCTTCCATGATGAGACAAGGTGCTGAGGGAGAGTATCGCTCCAACTTGCATCTTGGTGGTTCGGCCAAGAAAGTTTCAATTACTCCCGCTGAACGTGCCGCCGCCATGAAAGCCGCCAAGGTTATGGGACTTAACGTCGCCGGTGTTGATATCTTGCGATCAAAACGCGGACCTCTGATTATGGAAGTGAATTCTTCTCCAGGTCTTGAAGGTATCGAAAAATATACTGACAAAAATGTTGCAAGCTCTATTATTAAATTTATCGAAAAAGCAGTCGCTGACAAAAAAACCAACAAAACAAAAGGTAAAGGTTAGTGGCCGTCAAATTAACTATAGGTGGCGAAAAGATTGCGCTAGGGGAACGAAAAAAAGTTTTCTTACGTGTTGCTGCTCTTTATGACTACACTGATATAAATATTCCGATTGAAGTCATTCGCGGCAAGGCCGATGGCCCGACACTTTTTATCTCTGCTGCAATTCACGGCGATGAAATTAATGGTGTTGAAATAGCTAAGCGAGTTCTTAAAAGAGTCAAAGCCGACAAGTTAAAGGGAACTCTGATCATCATCCCTATTGTTAACGTCTTCGGCTTTAATAATCTCTCTCGCTACCTTCCTGATCGAAGAGATTTAAACCGCTCGTTTCCCGGTTCAAAAAATGGATCTTTGGCCGCAAGGCTCGCCTCTATTTTCATGAAAGAAATCGTAGTGAGATGCACTCATGGCATTGACCTTCATACAGGCGCCGTTCACCGTGCCAATCTCCCACAGATCCGCGCTTGTCTAGATGATCCTGAAACTAAAATCTTAGCAAAGTCTTTTGGCGTACCTGTTCTTATTAACTCTAGTCTTAGGGACGGCTCACTTAGAGAAGCGGCCAGACGAAAAGGCATTCCTATGCTGCTGTTTGAAGGTGGAGAGGCGCTTCGCTTTGAAGAAGATGTCATTAAATCTGGGGTGAAAGGCTGTATGTCGGTTATTCGCAGTCTCGGAATGCTACCAAAGCTTAAAGCTCAATCGGATAAGCCAGCTAAAAAAGTATTTATAGCCAATGATAGTAGTTGGGTTCGAGCTCCTCATAGTGGAGCCTTCGTGGCAACAAAGAAGCTTGGTGCTCATGTCACCAAAGGCGACGTATTAGCGAAGATATCCGACCCATTTGGTTCTGAAGAGTACGATGTCTTGGCCGAGACCAGTGGAATCATTATCGGATTAACTCGCATTCCGCTGGTTAACTGTGGCGATGCTATGTTTCATATTGCGACCTTCTCCAATGTAAAGCATGTTAAAAGCGCTATTGAGCTCTATGATGAGGGAATGCTGCTCTAGGTATTCATACGCTTCAACAGTCTATCGGCAAAAATCGTCGCCTTAAATTAAACTAATACATAGCTGTGATGTAATCATCCTTAGCAATAGGTTGAGGATGATTACGAAAAAAGAGCTCTTGCAATTAATAGAAAAGTCGAAGCTTACTAGACAAGACTTTTCAAAGCGTCTCATGCGTTCGCCTGGTTTTATTAATGTATACCTTTGTCGCCATTTTGATGTACTTCCACTGAAATTTACCTGCTTGGTTATTCATCATTTTTCAGATCTAGTTGAAGAGGTTTTAGGTAGGCAGAGACAAAAAGAAATGCAAGACCTCTCCAGGGGAGTGGATTTTGATCCAAAAGGAAAGCGAGGAGCTTCTTACAAAGTTACTCGCAAGAGGCGCAAGAAGACGTTGAAAGTCAGTCTCTTTGATATCGAGTATGATGACAGAATTCATGAACATGAGGAAAAGTTTAGTAAGATTTTAAAAAGAGTAAGGCAGTTGGTCCGTACAGCTCATCCCGACATCTATCAACACTTGAACTTTGTTCAATGGCGATTCTTAATAGGAGTGATTCTTAAGGCGAGTGCCGAAGTAAACGATGATTTTGCGGGTACTTGTATGGAGCTTCAGCATATGTCTAAGGCATCAAAATAATTAAGTGATGCCAACTGTATGTGCTCTAGAGTAAAATTGTTTAAATGTAAAATTACGACCTCTCAATACTTATTAATAGGTTAACTTCCGCAAACTATCCTGTGCTTAGCTAGCACTATTTCTCGAGTTAAAAAAATGCAATTAAAGTTATTGAGAACTATGAACGATAATTCATAAGACATAAATAAATTCTTGATAAAAGAGAGACGCGAAGTCGGCAACTCTCTAAGTTTCAAGTGCAAATGAAAGCAGTGCTATCAAGCTGTACGTTGGCGGTAAAAATGAAAACTCTTATTCTTTTATTAGCTTTTGCTTTCGTCTCAAGTAGCATTGCCGCCTGCGAGATACCTGCTGAGGTTAAAAACTTAGACTGCTCTAAAACTTTTCAAGCTAGTACTCAGGCTGATTTGGAAAAGTATTTAGAAAACTATGGAGTTGAGCTTAGTAAAAAGGGAGTAGCTGGTAAGCCTAAGCATTTAGAGATTATCAAAAGTATAGATCTCGAAGGCGATATACATATTGCTACGCCGTGTTCTGTTAATATGAAGAAAGGCCAAGCTTTAACCGTGAACGGTTCCTTGTGTGTAAACTCCCAAAAGAATATTGAACTCGAAAGAAGCTCAATTAATACTTCAGGCACTATCAACTTAGAGTCAACTGGAGAAATCGTAATTGGAAAATCTAGTGTTCTCAATGCTGGCAATGCAATTTTTTTGTCTTCAGGTGATGATATTTCTATAAGTAAAGATACAGCAATTGCTGGAAAATCACTTACAATAAAAAATTATAGTGATTTAACAATAGAAAAAAATCAAGTTTAACCATCGACGATGATCTTATTATAGAGAATCTTAGTGGGAAGCATGCAATTCTAATTCAAAAAAATACAAACATAACTGCGAGGAATATATATTTAAAAAACTCCAGAGAGATTTATCTTGGCAAGGACGTAACATTTAGTGCACAAGCAATTACAATTGAGGCTCGTGAGGAGATAAAGCTAGAGAAGGAACTAGGACTAAAGGCTCAGGCTGTTACGATTATCTCAAACGGGACGTTTAGAGCAAGTCGAAGAACAACTATTGAAGCAAACCGTCTTTATATAAATGGCGCCGACTGCCAAGAACTCGATAGTATAGATATTATTGCCGGCATTCAAAGTGGTAACTGTCTAAGTGAATCTTCATTGTTTGCAAGTATTAGCACCGATAAAGTTAGTGCACGTGCCTTTGAGGAAAGCGTTACATTTGATATTTCGAACACACTAGGTAGTTATGAAAGCGCGATACTAACACTAGGTGATGGTACAACTTATGAGTTTGCGGATGAAAATACTTTTTATACACATACCTATAAAAGTGCAGGTAGCTTTCAGTCATATCTTACACTTGTGAGTGGGGCGGCTTCAGTTCAGAGTAATGTGATAACTCTAGAAATACGGTGGCCAGACTTTAATAATTTTGAAATTTGGCATGTTATAGAAAAAGCTGGTGGAACGGCAGCGGTGTGGATGAGCGCTAGCATTGCTCCGCAAACATTTGGGCAGAACGTTGAAGATAATCAAGTTCGATTTTATCACTGGGACTTTGGAGATGGTACCAAAATTTCATTAACCCCTGCTGAAACTGATATTTTTGGCTTTATTATTCACAATTATCCTGCAGGAGTTTATGAGCTATCATTAACTATTGAGCACATGAATGGAGAGAGAAAGACTGTTGTAAAGTCTATTGATACCAATGACTCCGCAACTCCTATCCCCAAGTACTCTGTTTCAAGTTTTAAAGTTAACCCAGGGGAAAGTGTCACTTTTACAGGGGAGGCGTATGACGATGATGGTGATCAACCGTTATACTACTGGTCTTTCCCTAATTCGAGTAATGTCTATCTCGGAAAAGAATTTCAAGAAATTACAGAGGTTTTTTACGATCCTGGTATTTACTACGTACGACTTGAAGTGCGAGATGATCTTAGGGGACGAAGGGTCACTTATATTCCGATCTATGTGGGAGATGGTTATGAAAATGCGGGGGTGGCGCCTGTAGCGATTGCTGAAAGTAGTGCACGTTTTGGAAGTGTTCCATTCACTGCGGAATTTACAGGATTAAATTCGTTTGATCCAGATGGTGACCAATTAAGTTACAGGTGGGATATAAATGATCAGTGGGTTTCAGTTGAGGAGCGAACAAAATTCGGTGCAAATGTCAGTTATAGTTTTAGAAATAGTGGTTCTTACTTCGTAAACCTAACTGTAACAGACAGTGACGGTAATCAAGGGTCTGATTTCTTTCTTGTCTATGTGGATGGCATAGAGGTTAATAATATTAGTTTTCAGGTCGAGTATCTTGGAAATAATAGCTTTCACTTTAACGCAAATAATATTGTTGGTGAAACAGATCCTGCAGTTGATGAATTAATCTGGAGCTTTGGAGATGGAAATTTTGCATCTTCATTTCCATCTGTAAGTAATTACTATCAAGCTTTGGGCGATTATGAAGTTAAGTTAACAACTCGAAGAGTTGACGGAGACTTTCAAACTCAATCGAGAGTCATCTCTCTAACTGAATCTCTAGTTCCTTTATCGGGGGATTTAGTAAACAATTTTGGCAACAATCTTTTTAATGTTGGTGAGTCTACGAGCTTTCTTGTTAATTTAGATTCTAAAAATGGGGATACCTCATTTCGTTGGAATTTAGGAAATCTTGAAGTTAGAGAAGGGCCAACTGTCACAAACTTAGAGAGTTTTATCTTTTATCAGAGTGAGCCGACTTTTGTTAAAGTTCTTGTTAGCGACGAAGCAGGGCTTGCTACTCAGTTTGAAAGAATTTTTTATCCAAATACTCCTCCAACTATTTCAGACTTTAATTTGCACTATGATGTTAATGATCCGGCCCCTCTTAAAGTGGGTATAGAAGCATGGCCTTTCGTTGTTGACTCTGAGTACAATCATGAATCTTACGTATATGATTTTGGAGACGGATCGGATGCATTTGCTTCAACTAGCGGGTACTTTGAGCACTCTTACCAAAAAGCCGGTACATATACTATAAGTGTTCGTGTCGTCGATGCCATGGGCTTAAGCTCGAGTTTCTCTAAAAATATTGTGGTTAAAGAAAATCAAGCACCTTTGTTAACAGACTTTAATATTAATTATAACTCCTCGGCACCAGCTCCTCAAAACGTAGGAATAGAGTTATGGCCTTATGCGAGCGATAGCGATGGGAGTATTACTGCTTACGAATATTCAATTAGTGGTATTGATGAACTTATAGTTACTGAAGAAGGCTATATTGAAAGGTTTTTTCCCAGCGCGGGGAGTTATACAGTTAGCGCTAGAGTACAAGATAATAAAGGGCTTTGGTCAGAACCCATTATTAAAACATTTACTTTAAATCAAAATCAAGAACCTTCCTTTATGGGTCTTAATTTATACTACAATGAGCTTGAGTCAGCACCGCTTTTAGTTCGTATTGCCCCACACGAAACAGTTATAGATCTTGATGGTTATATCGTGAAGTATATATACGACCTTGGTAATGGTGACGTTGTAGAAACAACGAATGGGTCGATAGAGTATACTTATCAGATTGCTGGAAACTATACGATTAGTATTACAGCAATTGATAATTTGGGTGGGAAAGGTGATACTTCAAGGAGTATTGATGTTATTCAAAATATTCCTCCTGTCATTGAGGAAATTTATATTGGCAACCTCGCTATGCCTGCGCCAGTGGAGTTACATTTTTATGGATCCTTCGGAGACTATGATGGCGGTATAAGTAATACTTATTGGTCACTTTCAAATGGTGATACTTTTAATGATACTACTTGGAAGAAAATAGTAACTGAGCCTGGTGAGTACACAGTTACATTGACTGTTACCGACAACAAAGGTGCAGTAGCTACCAAATCAAAAGCTTTTCGGGTTCTCGAAAATATAGCGCCTGTTATTAACGCTGTAACCGTTACAGGCAATCAGAACATTGCTCCAACTAATGTCGGCTTTTCCGTCGATTATGTGGATGAGCATGGTATTGATTCTATAGCTTGGACATTCGATGATGGAACCACTCAGCTTGGTGATGCTGTAGTAAAACATTTTGAAGAAGGTGGTAACTTCAATGTTAGCGTGAGAGTAGTTGATTCAGGTGGTTTGAGTTCAAGTCTGACGCAAAACTTTGATGTTGTAAAAAATCAATCCCCAACAATATCAAATTTTAATATCTTTCACGACCCTAATAGTGCTGAGCCTATGAAAATAGGGATAGAAGCATGGCCATTCGCAGCAGATGTCGATGGATATATTAAGGGATATAACTATATTTATGGTGATGGGCAGGAGTCGGGCTTTACTACAGAAGGTTATGTTGAGCATACGTATTCTAATAACGGTAATTATACTGTTGTTGTTGAAGTTTTTGATAACTTTGATGCGAAGGCTTCCTTTAATAAAATATTTATTCTAAACATAAATCAGCCTCCTAGTATTTCTACATTTGATATTTATTATCCATTTAATAGAGCATCTCCAACAACAATTTTATTTGATTACGGCAAGTACGCAAGTGATGATGACAGAATCGCTAGTTATAGAGTCGATTTTGGAGATGGAACTTCAATAAGGCATACAGAACTTTCAGCAACTCATACATATCAAAATCCAGGGGTATATAACGTACGGGTAGCTGTTGTAGATAATAAGGGTGCAGAAAGTTTTGTAGATAAATCTGTAACAATCTTAACAGACGAAAAATTCTTTTGTCGTCAAATTGCAGATCTGAGAGTGAAGTGTCAGGTCAATAATAATGCAGCTTCAAATA
>PBCC01000082.1 GCA_002716825.1 Halobacteriovorax sp.
ACCGCCACCCATTCCTGGATAACCGCCCATGCCGAATCCGCCGGGACCACCAAGGCCGCCGCCGATATAAATTCCACCGCTAATACCGCCACCCATTCCTGGATAACCGCCCATGCCAAAGCCACCACCCATTCCTGGATAGCCACCCATGCCGCCGCCGTACATACCGCCGCCGCCATAATATGGGCCCATCATGCCGCTCATAAATCCTGGAGAATATCCAGCTGAGCCCCAAGCATTACCGAAACCGCCGTAGCCATTTCCGTACATGCCGCCCATTCCGGCATACTGACCAAAACCTTGGCCATTACACTGAGCATTTAAACCTTCAAATTGAGTTGGTGTAATTGGGTTCGCACCACGTTCAACCATATATTGCTGGTAACCGCTGATACGACCACTACAAGCCTCTTGACCAGCAGTATAAGCGCCGGCCCAATGAGCATTTGTATCTGAGTAAGCATTAGCCCAAGCTTTTTGACCTTTATATCCAAGGTAAGCCGAACCTAAAAATGCGAGAGGACCCGCAACCACTCCAAGAGCTTCAACCCATGGATTTGTTTTTTCTGTTTCTGAGAATAAACATTCTACGCAATCAACATCTCCACCGCCGGCAATCTCCATGCGAAGACACGCGCGATATTCAGTGGGATATCTGTTTTGATTAATATTGCTACAGTCTTGAAATCGATCCTGCGCATTTGCAATCTGGGTTTGAACCAAACTCCCTATAAGAATTAGGCCGCAAAAGAGATGCCTCATTCGCATAGTCATGCTCGAGTATTTTGTATTCGCTAGGATCATAATCCGTCTCCAAGTGTCTGGATAAAGCACGTCTGCTTACCCATTACCTATTATTCCATTCGTCCTATCGGGAGAAACAGGCGGCAACTTTAACCCAACTGCGCGTAAATTCACGCATGGCACCTTAAGTCACCGAATATATAAGAAAAAGCTAATACCCGAGATTGCCAATCGGACAAAAAAACTTCACATTAAATTTATGCAAACTAACCTCTCAAGCGAATTATTCACTCAGCACCCTATCGCCTGGACGCTAATTCTTAGTTTTTTAATCGGACTAATGTACGCCATGAGGGCCATTAAAAAAGAGAAAGACGTCTTTATAGAGAACCCAACTTTAGTCGAGTTCGGTCCTTATATACTCAAAACTCCCGGCTGGTGGTCCATCACTTCGACAACAGATTCTTCAATTCGATTTGAGCGAACTGATACTCGATATGATTGGTACGCTGAATTTTTTCTTAGTGACCTAACCCATGAGTCAGACGTAATCGAAGAATTCAAAGAAGAAATTCATAAGAGAAGTTTATTATTTGATGAAGACGCCGGTGTTATTCACCAACCACTCTCCATGAAAAAAGAAGCATTGGAGCATTCAGATATTGCGAGAGTTGAGGGTACTGCCACTCAAAATGGAATTGAACGCGTCTACTTCGATGCCATGCTCGCTTTTGATCGCGACCTGAACAAACGAATCTGGGCGGAAAGTAAAAGCTCGGTCCTCAACGGTTTAGTTGAGGGACCTTATTTTGAATACGTGATTCAGAATCTTAAGCGGATTTAGTTCTTTTTAGGAGAGAAGTTTCTGATTCTGCTGATAAGAAACTGGTTCAGCTCTTCATCCGTACCAAAAACATCATCAATGAGTTCACAGTCCATAAGGAATGAAGTCATACGTTTTGCAATTTGGTGTAGGCTTTCAACTAGATAAAGTCCGCCAATGTTTTCACCATTGAATGACTTAATAATTTCTTTTCTAGCGTGGTTGAAGATTTCTGATTCAGTAATATCTTCTGGAAGAAAGTCTTCTCCCATTTTTTCTTCTACTTCTTCAATTGCTTGATCGCGAATGTCTTCGTCAGTAGCAAAAGCAACACCGTATTCGGTGGCCATGGCATCAATCAAGGCTTCGCGTCCGGCACTGTCAAACTCAATCATATGGTTTTCTTTCAACACATTGATTGTATAAGTTGCAAGCGTACGCAAGGTTTCGAAATCGGTCCTCATGAGGATTCCTTACTTATTAAAGTCAGATTCCTTTTGAGTTTAACCACTTGCGGTTCAGCTTACAAGAAACTTCTTTATAAATCGCACAGATAAGCCAAAAAAAATGCAGCATGACGCAATGCTATTTTCGACTCATAACTTTTTTAATGAGATACATTTCGCCGAGTAAAAACAGAATAAGCCCATAGCTAGCGATCATGGCAATCGAAAGTGCTGCAAAAGAGCCCACGCGATGCAAAAAGTTCTCACTGGCATCCCAAAGATCAGCAAATAAATAGTGACCAACCAAGGCCATGACTGTGCCAGCAAGGAAAACTTTTAGCAGCTTAAGATTGACGAAAAATTTCAGGCCAGGCTTGAGTTCTCTAGACATAAAGATGATCTGCATGAAGGCATTGGCCATCATCGAGACCGTTGTTCCAAGTGCTAAAACGGTAAAACCGTAATGAGGAACTAGGGCAAGACAAAAAATAATATTGAGGAGAATTGATGCCACGGAGATGACGATAGGGACTTTTGGTTTATCGAGTGCAAAGAAAACTGGCGCAAAAATTTTGTAGATACCATAGGCCGGTAAGCCGATCGCATAACAGCGCAGAGCCTGAGCCGTGAGAACAGTGTCTTCTCCGGAAAATTGACCACGCTGAAAAACTAAATTCACAACCGGCTCGGATAAAATCCAAAGCCCAACCATGGCAGGCACAATGGTAATAAAGGAAAGCAGATAGCTGCCTCTCAAGATCTCCACTGCACCCTTTTTATTGCCGGCCTTAATCTCGTCGGAAAAGTGAACAAGAGTCGAACCTGAAAGCGAAACGCTTAAGATGCCTACCGGAAACTGGAACAATCTAAATGCATAGGATAGCCATGAGACGGCTCCAATTTGTGTGCCGGTCGCCAAAATCGTTGTGACTAATAAGTTCACTTGCGTAGCCGCTACACCAACAGTCGAAATACCAACTCTAGCTACAATTTTTTTGGCCGGCCCACTCCAAAGGCTCACTGGTCCAGTTGGGCCAAAGCCTTTAGCAATGACTTGTGGAACTTGTAACAGAAGTTGAGCCAGTCCCCCGGCAATAACACCGATTCCGAGTGAGTATGCTGGATGATAATCATTTGCCATCAAGATCGCTGGAAGCAAAATCATACAAAGGATCATAGCGATATTAAATGCGGCCGGAGCCAGTGCAGGCAAAAAGAAAACTTTAATACTATTGAGCACGCCCATAAAAAGTGCTGCCACAGAAACCAGTGCTAAGAACGGGGCCATGATTCGAGTCAGGTTTGTGGTCAGGGCGAGTCGCTCAGGATCACTCGTAAAGGCATCGTCGGTAAAAAGAATCACCAACGGCTCAGCAAAAATGATCATTGCAATAGCAACGCCAAGAGTCACAAGAGACAAGAACAAGAGAATAGATCCAAGTAATCGCCTCGCTGCAGCATCAGACTTCAGACGTTCTTCTGTAAATATTGGAACGAAGGCGGCGGAAAATGCGCCCTCAGCGAATAGGTCTCGAAGCAGGTTGGGTAGTCTATAAGCAACAGTAAAGGCGTCAGTAATACCGCTAGCTCCAAATGTTGCGGCCATCACCTGTTCACGCACTAGCCCTAAGACTCGACTCGTCAAAGTCGCCACTGCCATTTTGGCAGAAGAAAACAAAACCTTCTTAGATGAAGCCTGCGACATAGTTTCCTTTATTAGGTTACTTTTTAAGTTTGCTCACTATAGTCTCTATGGTAATCAAAAAGCCTTAATTTCAAAAGTTTAGATGAGTTAGTCAGAAAAGAACAAAAGTCTTTTAGACCTTTATGGTTTCCAAGCAAAGGAGAAGTTGGATATGGAGACGACCCTTAACTTCCTGGCCTTTAGTCCGTTAATTGGACTCGCCGGGTTTCTATTCGCTATCGTGACCTACGCATGGGTAGTGAAACAACCAGCTGGTAATGCCAAGATGACCGAGATCGCAGGTCTAATTGAATCCGGCTCAATGACATTCCTTAAAAAGGAATATTCCATTCTTTTAGTTTTCCTTGCAGTAGTTGCTGGCCTTATCGGTTGGAAACTCGGGCCTAACTCTTCAATCTGTTACCTAGCCGGTGCTTTTGCATCGATGCTTTGTGGTTGGATTGGAATGAAAGCCGCTACAAAAGCTAACGTTCGTACTGCTGAAGCTGCTGCTCAGTCTGGTCAAGCTAAAGCACTTTCTGTTGCCTTCTACGGCGGATCAGTCATGGGTATGACAGTTGCTTCTGTTGGCCTTATGGGTGTTGCTCTTCTTTATAAGTGGCTTTCAGGTTCAACAACGATCGAAGCTCTTAATGGTTTTGCTATGGGTGCTTCATCGATCGCGCTTTTTGCTCGTGTTGGTGGCGGTATCTACACTAAAGCTGCAGACGTTGGTGCTGACCTTGTTGGTAAAGTTGAAGCTGGTATTCCAGAAGACGATCCACGTAACCCTGCTACTATCGCCGACAACGTTGGTGATAACGTAGGTGATACTGCTGGTATGGGCGCTGATATTTTTGAATCATATGTTGGTTCAGTTATCGCTACTATGTTCATCGGTGCTGGTTACGCTGCTGACTCAGGTGCTGTGATTCTTCCTCTTGTTGTTATTACAATTGGTTTGATTTCAAGTGTGATTGGCATTCTTGCTATGAACGCGCTTAAAAATACCAATCCAGCTAATGCTCTTCGTGTTGCTCCAATCATCGCACTAGCTGTGTTGTTTGTAGGCTCATTCATGGTTGTTAAAGGTATGGCCTTCACAGTGTTCCCATATGCTATGGGTCCTTTCTACGCCATGGTCATTGGTTCACTTGTTGGTCTATTCATTGGTCTTGCCACTGAGTATTACACTGCTGGTGAATTCTCTCCGGTTAAGAAAGTTGCTGAAGCTGGTAAAACTGGCCCAGCTACAAATATCATCGCTGGTCTTGCTGTTGGGATGTACTCATGTATCGTTCCGATCGCCTTGATCTGTATCGGTATTTATTTCGCTAACCATTTTGCAGGTCTTTACGGTATCGGTATCGCTGCTGTTGGTATGCTTGCTACAACTGGCGTAACAATGTCAGTTGATGCTTACGGCCCAATTTCAGATAATGCTGGTGGTATCGCTGAGATGTCAGAACTTGGTCCTGACGTTCGCGCTATTACAGATGGTCTTGATTCAATCGGTAACACTACTGCCGCTATCGGTAAGGGTTTCGCCATTGGTTCTGCTGCTCTAACAGCTCTTGCACTCTTCTCTGCTTACGCGACTGCTGTAGGTCTTGATAATATCAACATCATGGATCCAAAAGTTGTTATCGGTCTATTCATCGGTGGCGTACTTCCATTCTTTGTTGGTGCTAACACTATGAGCGCGGTTGGTTCAGCGGCTCAAGAAATGGTTGAAGAAGTTCGTCGTCAGTTCCGCGAAATTCCAGGCATCATGGAAGGAACTGGTAAGCCAGATACTGAGCGTTGTATTGCGATTGCTACAAATGCATCACTCAGAGAAATGGTTGCTCCAGGTCTAGTTGCAGTATTTGCTCCAATCATCGTTGGTTTCGGTCTTGGCCGTGAATCACTTGGTGGTATGCTTGCTGGTGCAACAGTAACTGGCGTTCTTATGGCACTCTTCATGGCCAATGCTGGCGGTGCTTGGGATAATGCTAAGAAATCTATCGAACAAGGTCTTATTCCTGGTGAGAAGAAAGGTACAGACGCTCACAAAGCTGCTGTTACTGGTGATACTGTTGGTGACCCGTTCAAAGATACTTCAGGACCAGCGATGAACATCCTCGTTAAGTTGATGTCAATCGTTGCTCTCGTGATTGCTCCACTTTTGTAATCACAGTTTAATTGCTACAACTAAGCCCAAGAAGAAATTCTTGGGCTTTTTTTATGCAAAAATATCATTTCTATATTTTCATTATTTTCGTTTGTACCTTTGCACTGGCATATCGCTGGTTTTCAAAACCTGTTCAGCAAGTGCCAGTCCAACAAGAAAGAACCACTGAAATTGAAAAGCCTACAGAGCCTGCACCTTTTAAATACACAATTAGAAAGACTCCAACACCAAGCCCTACAGTTAAAAAAGAATCTATGAAGATGCAGATCGCTAGAGATCAAGCACAAGACCCAAGCTTTCTTCCTTTTGATAGTGAGGGAAGTCTCTATGTTGAGAATGTGATCATTGATGGTGAGTGGGCCATTGCCTACGGTGATCAACTTGTGGGAAAAGCTGAAGAACTTATTCGCCTAGAACAAGATGGCGGCATTTTAAAAATTCCAAAACCAGTTTTTTGGAAAGACGGTGTTGTGCCCTACGCTCTATCGACTAGTATTCCTCCAGCTCAAGTCGCAGAAATAAAAAAAGTTATGGACCTATTCACGGCTAAAACGGCGCTTACTTTTCGAGTGAAGCAAAGTGAAGAAGACTATATTGTCTTTAAGTCGGGCGGCCTCCACTGTTATTCTCATGTAGGAAAAATTGGAGGCGCGCAAGAAGTTGTTCTTGCTCCTGATTGCAAAGCGCCACAGATCACGCATGAGCTCATGCACGCCATTGGTTTTTATCACGAGCAAAGTCGCCTCGATCGCGATGAATACATTATGATCATGTGGGAAAATATCGAAGAAAAATTCCACGAACAATTTAAAAAAATTCCTCCACTACATTTTTCTATAGAAGATACCGATTTTGATATCGAATCGATTATGATGTACCCGCCACAGGCATTTTCAATCGCACCTGGAGATCCAAGTATTCTGACGATTAACGGCGAGCTGTATCAACCACAACAAACGTTAAGTGCAAAAGATCTCGAAAAAATTGAAAAGATTTATGGAGAGAAGAACTAGAAAGGCTTGAGGTAACGTGAGGCAACTTTTTTAACTGCGTTGCTGCCCGACTTTCTGCGAGTCTTAAGCATGCCTAGACGAGACAAAAGCGAGCGACGGATTTTCTTCGTCACTAGTAGTCCAGCCTTCTTAACTGTATTAGTTGCAGTCGTATTCATGACAAAAACCGTATCACGAAGGTCAAGATTCTCCAAATCGCCATGCGGAGCGCGTCACACTCAGCCGTTAACATAATGAAATAACAGGGTTATTATACGAGTAATGGAACGACATTCGAACTACATCAAGACACAATCACCCCTTAACTGGGATGAATACTTCATGCTTCAGGCCATGCTGGCGAGCTTTAGAAGTAAAGACCCCACCACTCAAGTTGGCTGCGTGCTCGTTGACCAAAACCATCATCAGATCAGTATGGGTTACAACGGTTTTGTTGCTGGCATTGATGAATCAAAACTTCCTTGGGGTAAAGATGATGGCCCACTCGTCGATCAAAAATATGGCTACGTTGTTCACGCCGAGAGCAATGCCATCTTGCACTCGACTAAGTCCCTAGAGGGAGCCAGTGCCTACGTTACACTTTTCCCGTGTCATGAATGCGCTAAGATGATTGCCTCTAAAAAAATAAAAGAAGTTGTTTATCTAAGTGATAAGCACGCTGATCGCGACTACTCTCCCGTAGCAAAAAAGATTTTTGAATTGTCAGGAATCACTACTCGTTCTGTGGAAATCAAAAACGAACTTGTGGATAAACTGCACCATTATCTGATGGAATTCCCCCGGTAATCAGGGCCAAAAAGTCTAACTTTAAACGCCAAAAGCCCTTTACTGTCGCAATTGGCAACTTTTTGCCCCTACCAATCTTACAATGGTTCTACAGCTCGTAAGTTTATATCTGAATTTCGCCCCTATCGTCGGACCATCAAGAAAGATATGCTTATTTTGAGGGAGCCTATAAGGCTGAGATACCAGGATGGCATCACAGATTTATAACCACACACACTGGCTCCACTGATGACCTGAAGTTTTTTAAAGATTTTTGCTAAGGCGCCAAAGAAAATCTGAGAAAGGCTTCGAGACCGAGATCATAAACCGGGAGGCATTTATGTTCATGGCAGTAGCAGTAGAATCCGCAAAACATCCCCTTAACCGTGGTGACTATAAGGTTTGGTATCTAGAAATTGATGCCGCCGGAAATGTCGTAGGCATAGGAGTGATGGCGCGAGAAGAGATGGTTAAGAACCTTTTTCAGAACTATCAAAAAAGCGGTAGTTCAAACTGGAAAGCGTTTACGAAAGACGCTGAAGAGTCCAAGCCGATTGAGGTTTACGACTTTATCTCTCAGAACATGCACGAAAATACTCACTTTGGAAATTTGCCAACGCTGGCAGAGTTTCAAGAAACACTTAACCGATTGCAGACGAGCTTCGAGTTTCGCGCAATCGCATCGTAATTAATTAATCAGAGGTACTCGCTTCTAGGAAGGATATGAGTGCCTCTTTACCTCTTTACCTCTTACCGATTCGAATGATTTTCTTCAAAGAAGTCTAAATCAACTGTAATAGCACTCGCGAAGACAATCGCCTTTTGAGTATTATCAAGATTCTTAAACTCGACTAAAAATTTGTCTTCATCAGTGAAAATTTCTTTTAAAACTCCACCCCATTTTTTTGAAATGAGAGCTCGCTCAGTTCCTCTGGCATCAATGACTGGAAAGGTCCAAATACGCCAAAACGGTGCACGGATTCTGGAGAAAACATTTCCATTCTTATCAGCAAGATCGTAACGGCGAAAAATAAAGGCAAAGCGCTGATAGACATGACCTATGATTTTTCCCTGGCTCTCAATCGTCATATCTGAAAAAAAGAAATGGAAAGGCCTCTTGATATCGAGCAACTCTTCGCGTTGTTCGTTCCAAACCTTGATATGCATTGGCCTGTGGCTTCGCATTACCATTCGTATAATGGCACCTATCAACCCCGTGCGTTGCTCGGCAATAAATCCAATTGATGTTCCATGCTCATCTAACACCTTGTATTTATTTCTAGTTTCTAAGCGAGTAATGATCTCGGCCCACTCTCTGGATTGATGCACAAATACTTTTGTTAAAGATGCAAAAAACTGATCGATAGCATTCATGAAATCCCCACTATTTCCCCTTGGGTTTGGAACCTGCAAACACTATAATCACTCGGTATTTGACTGGCAGTAAAGGAGCCCCACATGAAACCATTCATCATCGTTCCAGATGGCTTTGATAAAAATCTTTTCAAACAACTTCAAACCAATTCAAATCTTGAAGTTCATCCTGAGAGTAAGGTCGATCAATCAAAATTAAAAGAACTTCTGCCTAAGGCAAGTGGACTGGTTATACGCTCGGCCACCACCATTACACCTGATCTTCTAGAACTTGCGCCAAACCTCAAGCTGGTTATTCGCGCCGGTGAAGGCACAGACAATATCGACAAGAAAGCTTGTGGCGCCAAAGGTGTTAAGGTTGCCAATACTCCTGGTGCTAATAATAACTCAGCTGCTGAACACGCTATTGCACTTATGATGACGGTACTTAGAAAAACCGCCGAGGCCGATGCTTCAATGAAGCGCGGTGAGTGGGAGAAATCAAAGTTTACTGGCGTTGAGCTCGCTGACAAAAAAATCGGTATCATTGGTTTTGGCCGCATCGGACAAATTGTTGCCAAGCGCTTGGCCGGCTTTGATCCAGAAATCACATTCTTTGATCCTATGGTTGAAAAATGTGATCTTCCTTATGCCAAAAAAGAATCAGATCTCAAGAAAATCTTTTCAAGCTGTGACATCATTTCAATTCACGTTCCGTTAATGCCTGCAACCAAAGGTATGATCACACGTGAACTACTTGAGGCCATGCCAGCTCATGCAATTCTCATCAATGCTGCTCGCGGCGGTCTAGTCGATGAAGAAGCATTAGTTGATGTGTTGAAGTCTAATAAGATTCGCGGCGCTGGCTTTGACGTGTTTGCGACTGAACCGTTAGATGCCAACAACAAGCTTAAAGATCTTGGCAATCTGGTTATGACTCCACATCTAGGAGCCTCAACTGAAGAAGCTCAAGTTCGTGTTGGCCAAATGGCAGTACATCAGCTGAATGAATTCTTTGTGAATAATAACCTTTTAAACGAAGTGAAAGCCTAATCGTGAAAACTCTAGCAATTATTGGCTCCCAGTGGGGCGACGAAGGTAAAGGTAAAATTACTGATCTGTTGGCCGCTAAATGCGACCTGGTTGTTCGCTATCAAGGCGGCAACAATGCAGGACATACTATTATCGTTGAAGGAAAAAAGACCGTCCTTCATTTAATTCCATCAGGTATCCTTCACCCACATTGTATGTCTCTCGTTGGTCACGGTGTTGTTTTTGATCCAAGAGCATTCAGTCAGGAATTGAAAACAGTGACTGACGCCGGGGCTAAGATCACGCCAGAGAATTTACGTCTGTCTCGCGGTGCAAGTGTCATTACCACTTACCACCGCATTCTTGACGGTGTTCGTGAAGCTCAAGGGCCTATTAAGATTGGCACCACTGGTAAAGGCATCGGACCGGCCTATGTGGATAAAGTTGCTAGACGCGGGCTCAAGCTTGGTGATCTGACAAATCTTGATGTGATCAAAGCTAAACTTAAAACCTCTCTTCAAGAAAAAGAATCACTCTTTAAAAACTTATATCAAGCTGAATACCCAAGCGTTGATCAAGAAGCCAATGAGCTTTTTGAGTTTGGTAAAAAGCTTGCACCATTTTTAGATGATACTTTTGCACTCATCGACAAAGCTTTAATGGCCGGAAAGAAAGTCATGTACGAAGGCGCCCAGGGCGTCCTGCTTGATATTGACTGGGGCTCCTATCCATTTGTCACCTCATCTTCGACTTCTGCTGGTGGTATTTACACTGGAGCAGGTTGTCCGGGCTCAAGTGTTGAAGAAGTTCTTGGTATCACTAAGGCCTACACAACCAGAGTTGGAGAAGGTCCTTTCCCAACTGAGCTGTTTGAACATATTGGTGAAGATATTCAAACTAAAGGCGGCGAATTTGGTGCCACAACCGGACGTAAAAGACGTTGTGGTTGGCTCGACCTCCCACTGCTTAAGTACTCAGTCAAAGCCAGTAACCTCACTTCAATCGCTTTAACCAAAGTCGATGTACTCGCCAATATGGGCAAGCTCAAAGTTTGCGTCGCCTACGAAATCGACGGCAAACAATACGACATGGCCTCTCCGGGACTTGATCTTTCAAAAGTTAAGCCGGTTTATGAAGAAGTCTCTGGCTTTGAAGACGATTTCACAGGGGACACACTATCAAGTTCGCTCAAGTCGTATATTGAGAAAATCGAAAAACACGTTGGAATCCCTGTTGGTATCTTGGCCTTTGGTCCTGAGCGCCACCAGATCAAGTTTATTAAAGATTATTTCTAATGGGTGCTAGCTGTTGCGACAATAAATCTGAGGATTTGAAAGATCTTGCTAAAAGTCAGTCGCGAGTTCTGTGGATTATTTTAATTATTAATCTTTCGATGTTCTTTGTAGAGTTTGGTTTCGGACTCGCCTCTCACTCGCAAGCTCTTATGGCAGACTCTCTCGATATGCTTGGCGATGCTATGGCCTATGCCAGCAGCCTTTACGTAGTTAATCTCGGAATACGAGCAAAAGCCAAGGCCTCTCTTTTTAAGGCCTCTCTCATGATGCTCACTGGTGTCGCTGTCCTCGCTAAGAGTATTCATACTTTTATTGCTCCAGAGCTACCGGCTCACGAAACCATGTCGATTATTGCCATGCTGGCCTTAGCGATGAATGGTCTTTGCCTCTTCCTTCTGACTAGACATAAAAATGACGATATTAACTTTCGCTCGGTTTGGATTTGCTCTCGAAATGATATCATCGCCAACACATCGGTGATTGCCGCTTCATTTTTTGTTTTCTACTTCGCTAGCCCTTGGCCTGATCTTATCGTCGCCATTGGAATTACGATTCTCTTTATGAGATCATCTTGGTTCGTCTTTAGTGAAGCAAGGAGTCAGCTATAATTCTTTACGCTTGGGTTATCTCATTAATAGCGACTCTAGGAAGTCTCTTTTTCAGTGATGTGATGGAGTTTATCCCTTGTTCGCTGTGTTGGTATCAAAGAATTGCCATGTACCCACTGGTTATTATTTTAGCCACGGCCATGTGGAAAAATATTAAAGACATCGCAACCATTGCTCTTCCGCTTTCAATTATTGGCCAAGCCTTAGCCACTTATCACTTAGGTGTGCAGTACGAAATTATTCCTGAAGCGGCCTCTCCCTGCGTTCAAGGCATTCCTTGCTCTTCCATGTATATTAACTGGTTAGGCTTTATTACAATTCCAACATTATCTTTTATTGCTTTTAGTTTTATTAATTTCTTCTTATGGAAATCAAGACATGAAAAATAAAAAAACAGTGATCTTAGGGGTCACAACTCTTTTGCTCGCCATTTTTCTAGGCGCTAGCCTTTGGTATAAAAACCAACAAAATGAAAGCTTCACTAAAGAAGTTTCAAAAAAACAATCTATGCTTGAAAGAGACTACTCTCCAACGCTTGGGCCAGATGATGCCAAAGTCACGCTGGTAGAGTTTTTGGACCCAGAGTGTGAAAGCTGTCGCGCCTTTTATCCGTTTGTAAAAGAGCTTATGGCAAAATATCCAAACGATATTCGCCTGGTTGTTCGCTACGCTCCTTTTCACGGCAACTCAAAGTTTGCCATCAAGATTCTGGAAGCTGCTAGAAAGCAGAATAAATACTGGGAAGCTTTAGGCGTGCTCTTTTATTTTCAACCACAATGGGGAGATCACCACAACCCACAACCTGAGCTCATCTGGAATTACTTACCTCAAGCAGGCATCGACGTAGAGCAAATTAAAAAGGATATGGATGATCCTAAGTTTGTTGAAATAATCGAGCAAGATGTTAGCGACGTAAAAGACTTAGGAGTTCGCGCCACTCCAAGCTTCTTTGTAAACGGTAAACCATTAACGGAATTTGGCTTTAATCAACTTCAGGCACTTATCGAAAGCGAGCTATAAGAGCTCGCCGACGGTTTTGCCGTTTTGACTTGAAACGATTTGAGTCTTAACGATTTTGTTTTTCAGATCTAGCGGGCTTTGTGTGAAAACGCGCACGTAGTTTGGTGTGTAACCTTCCCAAGCCCCACTCTTTCCTCGACGCTCATACAATACATTCGCAACACTTCCGATTTGATCTTCAGCAAATATCGAAAGCTTGGCTTCACCAAGAGCGATCAATGAGCGTACGCGCTCTTTTTTTACGCCGTGTTGAATATGATCTTCCATCTTTGCCGCTGTTGTATTCTTTCTCTTAGAGAACGGGAAAACGTGGAAATGAGTTAGCGCCAATTCTTTTGCAAGATTATAGGTATCCATAAACTGCTCATCACCCTCACCTGGAAAGCCGACGATAATATCGGCCCCGATACCAGCGTCTGGAAAGCGAGTCATGATTTTTTCAATCGTCTTCCTATAGAAGTCGACATCGTACTTGCGTCTCATCTGCTTTAAGATTTCATTATTGCCACTTTGCATGGGAATATGAAAATGCGGCATGAACTTATTTGTTGAAGCGAAGACATCGAGCAGCTCGTCAGACAAAGTATTGGGCTCGACACTTGAAAGGCGCAAGCGCTCAAGTCCATCAAGCTCCACCAGCTTGGCCACCAAATCCGGCAATCTTTCGCCGGAACTTCTTTCGTATTCGCCGATATTCACGCCGGTTAATACGATCTCTTTAAAGCCTTGATCTAAAACTTTCTTTGCTTCATCAAGCGCAGCCTCAACACTGATGGCACGTGAGCGGCCACGGGCCTGAGGAATGATACAAAATGAGCAGACATAATTGCAGCCATCTTGGATCTTTAAAAAGGCGCGCGTGTGACCTTCGGCAGTTGAAGTGGCAGCACCATAAAAATGCGCCGTCTTATCGATATGAATTTGATCGCTATCGGCTTCACCCAGATAATCAAACACTTTATATTTTTCAGTTGTACCTAAAACCAGATCCACACCCTGCATTTTCGCAATTCTTGGCGCGTCCATTTGGGCGTAACAGCCGGCCACAACGATTTTGCCCTCAGGGCTTGATGTATGGGCCTTTCGAATCAAATTTCGACAGCTGGAATCTGCTCCATCAGTCACAGTACAAGTATTGATGAAAACAACGTCTGCACGCTCGCCAAAGGGCACGACCTCGTAACCCCTTTGCTCAAAGCCCGAAGCGATTGAGCCGGTCTCAGAGAAGTTTAGACGACACCCTAGCGTGTGCAGGGCTACGCGTTTTGGAGCTGTTTGAGCGTCAATTAAACTATTCATTTTTAGGGCCAAGGCTATTTTAAGTGATATCGTCGCCGACATTAAACGAAGGGCGTCAAAGGCGCAAGATTTAGCCCAAAAAAGAGCCTAAATGTTGAAAAAAATTACCGCACAGAATTGACAACAAAATCAATCCCCCGTAAATTCACTTCTCCTTTTTCGATTTGTCGGTCCC
>PBCC01000083.1 GCA_002716825.1 Halobacteriovorax sp.
CACCAAGAATTACCACCTTTTGCTTTCACGCCAAGATAGCTAACGCCTTCGGGTTGCCCCCAAATCATCTTAACCAATCGCCAAAGAAGAGGAGGCTCAAGATAAAGCAAACTAAGAGCTGCTAAAACACCAAAGTAATGAAAAACTAGTGCTACTTGAATAAGTAGAACAATTGTAAAAAGACGACTGATCGTCTCGAGGAACTTTGGCATGATTGCGGCTTTGGCCATTTTTATCCTAAGAACTTATAGCGAGTGCTCTTGCCTTCTTTAAGTTTGCAAAATTGATCAAAGACTTCGTCCATCATTCTCGTGGTTAGAATAAGCGAGCCAACCATGACTTCTTCAACTGCAGACCAATCTTCGTCACTCTTAACAAAGCGCCTAATCGATTCTTCTACCTCTTCTGTATGTTTGGCATCAATTTCAGAGTGTTCGTTAAAAAACGTCATCGCTTTCTTTGGAACACCAATGCCATCACTTAACATTGCAAGGAGTGGTTGGATGAATTCATAGGATCTTTCGGCCCAGTAACTATAGCCAAGTCTCGCCACGGGAGAGAAATGTTCCGAGATATGGTAGAGATAGGCCACTAGCGTTTCTGTGCTCATCAATGGTTTTGGAAGAGTATCTACACTTACATCAAAACCAAGATTTTTAAGATCATGAAGCGCCATCATCTCATGCCCTGTCTCTTCTAAGGCATGCTTCAAGCAATACTTCATATATTGAATATTACTTGTGTCTCTTCTTGTTGCAACGAGTGCTTGATTTCGAGCATTATGCAAAGTGTAGTGATAGGTCTCACATAGGTACATGGCATAAAGTCGCTTATCGACAAAGCCAGGCTCTAGCACTTTTTCAAGGTTTGGACTGCGTGAGAGATTTTCCATCTCATATTCAAGACGGGCATTTAACTTTTCAATAGTCATAATTCCTCAAAGATTTTAATTTATGATCTCTTCGGAATTTATTCACTTTTATTAATAAACTTGATGCCGATAAGCTAAGAAAGAGTTTTCAATGGAGTTTTAATGTCTAGTATTCGACCTGTTTATATTATTGGTGGTAGTCGCACGCCTTTTGCTAAGTCCATGACAAAGTATATGGGAGTTTCAACCCAAGAGTTGATGACGGCCGCTCTATCTTCTTTAGTTGACCAATATCAACTCAAAGGTCGAAGCGTTGGCGATGTGGCCTTTGGGGCGATCATGCAAAACCCAAAAGATTGGAATCTCACCCGCGAGTGCGTCTTAGGCTCAGGTCTTCATCCACATACTCCAGGCTATAACGTTCAACGAGCTTGTGGTACAGGCCTTGAGACATCTTGGCAGATTGCCAACAAAATTGCCCTTGGTCATATCAGTAATGGTATCTCTGGAGGTGTAGACACAAACTCTGATCTTCCCATTACTGTTTCCAAAGGGCTTAAGAAGATACTTCTGCAACTCAATTCAGCCATAAGTCTTCAAGATCGTCTCAAAATACTTACGGCCCTTCGTCCTAAAGATTTAATGCCCGCCCTACCTGCCGTCAGCGAACCACGCACCGGAATGTCGATGGGTCAGCACTGCGAGCAAATGGTGAAGGATTGGAATATTGCACGCCATGATCAAGATGCATTAGCCTTAGCCTCTCATCAGCGTGCAGCTAAGTCGTGGCAAGATGGTTTTCACGATGAATTGGTCTCAGCCTTTCAAGGTGTTTCCCAAGATACAATTGTTCGTGGAGACACGACCATAGAAAAGCTTGCCAAACTAAAGCCTGTTTTTGACTTCACAGGTTCGGGAACTTTGACGGCCGGTAACTCCTCTCCCTTAACTGATGGTGCCTCCAGTGTGCTGCTGGCTAGCGAAGAGTCGGCCAAAGCTAATTCATGGGAGCCACAAGCGCGCTTTGTAGACTGTGAAGTTGCGGCGCTAGATTATGTTGCTGGTGATGGATTATTGATGGCACCAACTGTTGCCGTGGCCAGATTGCTCGAGCGTCAAAATCTTTCATTACAAGATTTCGATTTCTACGAAATTCATGAAGCTTTTGCTGGTCAAGTTCTTTGTACGCTTAAGGCCTGGAATGATGAAAAATGGTGTAAGCGATTATTGCAATCAAATCCACTAGGTGAAATTGACCTTGCAAAACTAAATGTGAATGGTAGCTCGCTTGCGATTGGTCACCCGTTTGCGGCGACAGGCGGACGTATAGTCGCTAGTCTGGCAAAACTGCTCAAGACTAGCGGTAAAAAACGTGGCTTGATTTCAATTTGTACAGCTGGTGGAATGGGAGTTGCTGCAATTTTAGAGAGTGTCTGAAGAACTCGCTAAGCGGCACTCTTCGTACTTATGAAAGGGGTTGAAGATTGACTTCAGTCCCATTCTTATTCTTGCAACTTGCTCTTCTTCAGAAAAGTAGACCTGCATTTTACAGCTTTTAAAACCAAATTTATCGCTTAGAGTTGAATACGTTCTACCATCGTCACGTTGGTTTGTTAAAAAATAGCGATCGTAAGTGAATGAGCAAGATTTACTCTCGCCACCTTCACGGTAATGAAAGCTTGCGCTGCCTTGTGAGTCGCGAATACGAATTCGACAAATCTCACCTTCTGTCGTTGCGCCAATATAGTCTTTTTCCAAAGAATCATTGGCAAAAACATTAAAGCTTGCAAACAAACTGAGAAGTACTGCGATTTTCATAAAATCCCCTTATAAACATATGCATATCATGCATTTGCCAGAAAGACTAAACAGGGAAAATTTGTGAACGCTCGATCAGTTTAGTCAATCTCATTCTCTTGCTCAGCATTATGGTCCTGCTGAAGTACATCAATCAAGTGACGAATAGATTTAAGTGCAAGCTTTTGCTGATCACCAATATTTTCATACTGCTCTTTTAGAAGCTGTTCGTCGTGGGCCCTAAAAGCCGCGATTATCCGAGCAATCCGATCGGGTTCGATACCAGAGTTTCTGAGCATCACATCAGTCGCTTCAAGCGCACTCGCAAATGTTTCACGAATGGCGTGATCAGCACCGGCATCCATAAGGTCGAAAGTATGCTGTCTATTTCTGGCCCTGGCGATCACAATTAGATGAGGAAAATGTTTTTTAACTAAGCGTACGACTTTAAGTGAAGTCGCATGCTCAGCAATAGCAACCAGAATAACTTTTGCATGAGCGGCTCCAGCATTTTCTAAAAGATCAAGCCTTGTGCTATCTCCGTAATAAACAAGATTTCCAAACTTTCTTAAAACTTCAACCTGACCCGGATCGTGCTCAAGAGCCGTGAAAGGAATATCCATGGTTCTAAGAATTCGGGCAGGGATTTGTCCAAACCGACCAAGGCCGGCCACAATGACTTGTGGGCCGTGGTCATCGATATGATCGTATTCTTTACTCGTTACTGGGGCTTTTGATCGAAGTTTAAGCACTAAAGCAAAGAGAAGTGGCGTGATCAGCATTGAGAGCGTTACGACAGGAATGACAATATCAGCTGTTTTTGTGGCGACTAAACCTAAAGTTACAGAGATCCCAACAAGTACAAATGCAAACTCTCCTCCTTGGGAGAGAACAACAGCGAATTTAAAAGATGAAGGATGTGACAAGTTATTCATACGACCAACAAAATAAATAATAATCGTCTTCACCAAGATGAGTCCGATTGTACTGCCTAGGATAAGCGGCAAGTTATTTATAATGATATTGGACTCAAGCCCCATGCCAATGCCCATAAAGAACAGTCCAAGCAGCAATCCCTTAAAGGGCTCAATATCGGACTCAAGCTGATGGCGATATTCAGAGCCAGACAACATGACGCCAGCTAGAAAAGCTCCAAGCTCCATTGATAAATGAACTGTATGCATTGCTACGCCAACACTCATAACTAGAAATAAAGCAATAGATGTAAACATATCGCGAGAACGTGCTCTAGCGACCCAACGAAGAACTGGCCGAGATAAAAAATGAAAACCAATAACAATGGCGGCCAAAACAATGATGGCAGAAACTCCAGGACTCTTGAATGTGGCTTCATTAGCGGTAAAGAAAGGCAAAATGGCCATGGCCGGTATGACTGCTAAGTCTTGAAAAAGTAGAACTGAAAAAGCTTCGCGTCCGTGATAGGCATTGAGTTGATTTTGCTCTGACAGAAGTTGTAACACCAAGGCGGTGGAAGAGAGAGAAACGGCGAACGCGATAATGATCGACTCGACAGTGGTTAAACTAGTGAGTTGGAGTAAAGCAAAAGCGCGAGGCTACACAGTACGATCTGGGTTCCACCAGCTCCCAACATATTTTTTCGCATAGTCCATAAACGAGAGGGCTTTAACTCCAATCCAATAACAAAAAGTAAAAAGACAACTCCAAGTTCTGCCATATTCATCACCCCTTGGGTTTCATGAATAAGTCCAAAACCAGAGGGGCCAATCAAAATGCCAGCAGCGAGGTAGCCTGTAACGGCAGAAAGTCCAAATCTTCTGAAGATAGGAATGACAATGACGGCGGCCGCAAGAAATACCAAAACGTAAATTAAGAAGTCGCCATGTTCCATAAATTCTCCAAGCTTAAGTATTCCACGAACTAGCTTATGGTGCTAGCATCCTTTAGTGTAATTCCTGGAGAATTCTTGCCCCATCTACTTTGGCGTTATCGCAGACCAATTTTCTTTGCTTTCTTACTCACCTTTCTCTCTGGATTTGGACAAAGCTATTTTATCTCTCTCTTTATTCCAAGTTTTTTGGAGCGCGCCGATGTAAGTAACACTACATTTGGCACAATTTACGCGCTGGCTACTCTGGTTTCAGGCTTTGCGCTTCCATGGGCCGGACGGCAACTCGATCATATGGATGTCGCCCGCTACGCTAAGATTGTTTTTTTAGGTTTAATCATTGCTGCGATCACAACTGCTTATGCCGCAAATATTTATCTTTTAATTATTGCTATTTTTTTATTGCGCTTTTTTGGCCAAGGACTTTTTGGACATACCAGCGACACCATTACTGCGCGAAAGTTTGCTGCCAATAGAGGAAAGGCCTTATCGCTTGCCGGCCTTGGTTATCCTGTAAGCGAGGCTACTCTTCCACTTTTGGCCGTATTTTCACTAAAGGCCTATGGAGTGCAAAGTACCTGGCTTATTATCGCTGCCATTATCGCCTGCGTTGTTCCCTTTATTCATTTTTTTACTAGCGCTCGCGGCGAAGTTGAGTTCGAGCATGAAGGTAATACACACACTGGAGTGCGAGAGTTTACAGGTCTAAAAAGTCTAACCTTTTGGGTATGGGCAAGCGCTAGTTTGATGCCACCTTTTCTTTTGACGGCACTCTTTTTATATAATGCCGTGATAGCAGAACTTCGCGGCTGGACGCTAGAGTGGATGGCAACCTCCTTCGTAGCCTTTGCTGTCTTTAGGTTTTCATTCTCTTTAATAGGTGGAGCATTAGTCGATCGCTTTGGTGCAAAAAATCTTTATCCATGGCACTTGATTCCACTAAGTATCGGCATCGCGATCCTCGCACTGATTGAGCAAAGCTACGCTGCCCCCGTCTATCTAGGCCTTGCCGGAGTTTCGATCGGATTAGGTGCTCCAATTAAGACCGCGCTTTGGGCAGAACTTTATGGAGTTCGCCATTTGGCTAGAATACGCAGCTGGCTATCATCTCTAGGGGTGATTGGTACCGCTGCCGGACCTCCAACACTTGCACTTTTAATCGATTCCAAAGTGAGTTTAAGCAACTCACTACTTATTCTAAGTATTAGTTTGAGCTTGGTTATACTTGCTTGTGGAGTATTGAAGCGCGAGAGAAGATGATTTCCCTAAGACCATCAGTGTCAAAGTCGATTAATTGACCTAAATAACGCTCCTTGGCTTAACAGCCCCTACTCACAATCACTAAGATTTACCCTTGGTTAAAAAAGGATTTTACTATGCAGATTCAGTTACCCACTGAGGTACAAAATTGTTCCAATTTCGTTAACAATGCTTTTGTTGCAGGCGCAGGCGAGCCGCTTATTATCTATTCTCCGTGGAATGGACAAAAAGTTGGTGAGTCTAGATGCTCAACAAAAGGTGATGTCGATGCTGCCGTAAGTGCGGCAAGTGCAGCACAAGTTGCGTGGGGAGAAACCCCCATCAAAGAGCGCACCAAAGTTATGTTTAACTTTCGCGAAATTCTTCTTCGCGATCTAGAAAAAATTTCACAAATCGTTGCCGCAGAAAATGGAAAAACTCCGATTGAAGCGCGTGCCGGTGTCATGAAAGGGGTCGAAGTTTTAGAGTACGCTATCTCGCTTCAAAACCTTGACCTTGGTGGCAAGATGGAAGTTTCTCGTGGAGTTCACTGTGAGTATCGCCGTGAAGCTCTAGGAGTAATCGCCAATATTACGCCGTTTAATTTTCCAGTCATGGTCCCAATGTGGACAATTCCAATCGCACTCACTTTAGGCAATGCCTATATCTGGAAGCCATCGGAGAAAACACCACTCGCTTCCATGTGGCTTGCCAACTCACTTAAAGAAGCTGGTTTGCCGAGCGGACTTTTTCAAGTTCTTCAAGGTGGCAAAGAAACTGTTGAAGCTATAATCGATGCACCTGCAGTTAAAGCGATTGGTTTTGTCGGTTCAACTAAGATTGCCAAAATGGTTTATGAAAGAGCGACGGCCCTTGGAAAACGTGCACTGGCCTTAGGTGGTGCAAAAAACCATATCGTCCTTCTACCAGATGCCAACCTTGATCTTTGTGGCGCAGGAATCTCTGATTCTTTCACAGGTTGTGCTGGTCAACGATGTATGGCCGCCTCCGTTGTTCTTGCTTTTGGTGATGTTGAAAAACATATTGCCAAAATTATTGAGCGCGCTAAATCTCAAGTACTGGGCCAGGACATGGGTGCCATTATCACGAAAGAACAAGTTGAGTTTTTAAACAAGGCCATTGATCGCGCTGAAAAAAATGGTGCAAAAGTTCTGCTCGATGGTCGTAAAACCCCAGCTCCAAAAGGCATGGAAGAAGGCTATTGGATCGGGCCGACAGTGCTCGATCACGTAAAGCCTGGAAGTGAAGCCGCAAGCTTTGAACTCTTTGGGCCAATCGTCTCAATCGTTCGCTGCCAGACAATTGGTGAAGCCATGAAGATTGAAAATGAAGTTGAGTACGGCAATGCTTGTTCAGTCTTTACTTCTTCCGGAGTACACGCCGAGCGTGTGATTCAATCTGCCAAAGCAGGAATGGTTGGCGTCAATGTTGGCGTTCCAGTTCCACGTGAGCCTTTTAGTTTTGGCGGAATCAACGCATCCAAGTTTGGACACGGTGATATCACTGGTGCTCACTCACTCGATTTTTGGACAAATATTAAAAAAGTAACAACCAAATGGGAGCCACAGAGCGACCAAAACTGGATGTCATAAGGGATTATTATGAGTATGGAAAAATCATCACACGTCATTCTCACATCACATAAAAGTGAAGTGTATAAAGATGCACTACCAATTAACTGGGGAGCTAAGGATCCTAAAGAGCGTGGCCCAGTGGTCGCGTCGATTTCTAATCCACTTCATCGAAATGCTATTGGTTCGCACTCTGGTAGCTATACGGTGTATCGCGCACTTTCAATTGCATCCGGTCAATTTCCCAAGATGCATATCCCCGACTTAAAAAACACAGAGAGTACAACAACAATCGGACCCCAAGACTCTTGGACTGATCCAGACAAATTTGTCTCGATTGATCCATGGGGAGCTGATGTTAATGTGCACTTTAAAGACTACATGGAAAAAGGATACGATGTTCGTCCTAGCATTGCCGTGACTCAAGCACGTCTTCAACTTCCGGAAATTTACGAAGCGATTAAGGCAGGACGACTCAAGCCAGATGGAAAGCTGATCAACGAAAAAGGCGATATCAAAGTTACAAAAGTTGCCTTTGAACCGGTTTGGTATCTTCCCGGCATCGCTAAACGCTTAGGCATCGATGAGGGAAATCTTAGAAAAATTCTCTTTAGCGAAACTGGTGGAATGTTCCCAGAACTCGTGACTCGTCCCGATCTCAAAGTCATGCTACCGCCTATTGGCTCTACTACTGCTTATATCTTTGGAAACCCCGCTGATCTGGCAAAGCCTGAAGTTGAACTTACTTGTCGCGTACATGATGAGTGCAATGGCTCAGATGTTTTTGGCTCTGATATTTGCACCTGTCGCCCCTACCTCATGTACGGCATTGAAGATGCTGCTCGTACCGCTCAAAAAGGTGGCGTTGGTTTGATTGCATATTACAGAAAAGAAGGTCGCGCGCTTGGCGAAGTGACAAAGTTCTTAGTTTATAACGCTAGAAAGCGCCAAGAAGGTGGCGACTCTGCCGCGACCTATTTCCACCGTACCGAATGTGTGGCCGGAGTTGAAGATGCACGTTTCCAAGAGTTAATGCCTGACATTCTTCAGTGGTTCGGAATTAAGAAAATCCACAACATTCACTCCATGTCGAATATGAAATTTGATGCCATCGTTAAAAGCGGAATTGAAATTGTTAATCGCATCTCTATTCCAGATGAACTTATTCCACCTGATGCTCAAGTAGAGATGGAAGCCAAAAAAGCCGCCGGTTATTTCACAAAAGGCGAAGTCAAATCTGGCGATGCTCTTAAGAATATCAAAGGTCGCGAGATTGATGAGGAAAAGAGATGAGTGAACGCACACAGTGGTTATTAACACCAGCAGCGATAAGAGAACGTTGCGGCAAGCTCCACCAACGAAACGTCGATGGCAAAGGAAAGCTTCGAGTCCACCCAGAAAAATGGGATGAGTTGGTAGAATTCACACTTAAAGTGATTAAAGATAATTATCCAAGCCTTGAAATTCCTTTTCACTCTCGTATGGGACATTTTCGCCCTGGCAATATCAACCGCATCGAATGGTTGGAGGAATTTGAAGAAGGTGCCTGTGCTAAAGAACGCGCCAAGGTCCTCGTCGATTTAATTATTCCCTCAGTATTGCTTGATGCTGGGGCCGGAGATCATTGGAAATACCTCGAAGAGCGTACAGGTCTACCCTTCACACGTTCGGAAGGATTGGGTGTCGCCAGTTTTCATATGTTCTTGGCCGGTCAATTTAGTTCGAATAATAAATTGCAAACAGATGGCAAAGGGCTTTTAAGTTTAACTAAGGCCGATATCGAAAAAGGGTTCCAAGTCACAGCTGAAAATCCTCTTCTGGGTGTTGAAGGGAGACTCAATCTCCTTCATGGACTTGGTAGAAGCTTAGGCCCTCTTGGTCGTCCAGGTGATCTGGTTGAAGACTTCTTAAAAGATGGTGTGGTTAATGCCAATGACGTTTTGGCCACAGTTCTAAAGCGCCTTGGACCAATTTGGCCGTCGCGACTAACACTTGATGATACTCCGCTTGGTGATACTTGGTCTCATCCTGCTCTTGGTGAAGCTGGAACATTTGATTCTCTTGTTCCATTTCACAAACTCTCCCAGTGGCTTTCCTACTCTATTCTCGATGCCATGGAGACTTGTGGTTTTGAAGTTGTCGGAGTGGAAAACCTAACTGGTCTTCCAGAATATCGCAATGGCGGTTTATTTTTGGACATAGGACTTCTTAGTGCCGTTGATCAAGCCGATCTCACACGCGGAGTTAGCGCGGAAGATCCATTTACGATCGAGTGGCGCGCGAGCACGGTTATTCTACTGGACCAACTTGCTACAAAAATTCAAAAGGCACTGGGTAAAAGCCCGAAGGACTTTCCTTTGGCAAAAGTTCTTGAAGGCGGATCTTGGTGGGCAGGACGAAAAATTGCAGCGAAGAAGCGTCCTGGCGGAACTCCTCCCATCAAAATTATTAGTGATGGAACAGTATTTTAATTATTAGGAGCTATTATGAGCGGTAAATATATTCAAATTGATCACCCTTTACTTCAACACAAGCTTTCTTATCTTCGCGATAAGAATACCAACGGCCACGAGTTTAGAGAAATCACGAAAGAGATTTCAAGAATTCTTGCATACGAAGCCATGCGCGATTGGAAAGAAACAGAAACAGTCTCAATCGAAACTCCAATCGCAAAAGCGCCGGCCACACGAATCATTAATGCTCCGATTGCTGTGGCGATTATGCGTGCAGGTAACCCTGTGCTTGAGGCCGTCCTCTCCATGATCCCTTTTGCCAGTGCCGGACATATTGGGATTTACCGCGATAAATTTATCAAAAACACTGTCGAGTATTATTTTAAGCTCCCAGAGCATTCTAAAGGGCGCTCAATTCTACTTTGTGATCCTTTGATTGCGACGGCCGACACCATGATTGCCGCCATTGATCGCTTAAAAGATTATAAAGTTGGCAAGATTAAGATCTTGTCTCTTCTCGTAAGCCCAGAGGGCCTTGAGAAGCTTTTTCATTACCATCCAGATGTTGAAGTCTACGCACTTCAAAAAGAAGAAGGCTTAACTGAAAAAGGTTATTTGATTCCAGGTCTTGGTGATGCAGGTGATCGACTTTATCAAACGAAATAGGAGTTAGCGTGAGCTGTACGATTATTGGAGTGGCCGGTGGGTCGGGCTCAGGTAAAACATATTTTGCCCGTGCCCTGCACACAAAGCTTGGAGCAGTCTGTAGCTCCATTATCTATCAAGATAATTATTATATCGATCAGTCTGCTAAGTTTGACCATGACGGTGGCTCAGTAAACTTTGATCATCCCGATAGTCTCGACTTTGATCTTTTAGCCGAGCATTTAGAAATGCTAAAACAGGGCAAAAATATCGAAATCCCTGTTTATGACTTCGTTACCCACTCAAGACAAAATAAAACTATTCCTCAGTCACCTCAAAAAGTAATCTTAGTTGATGGCATCTTGCTACTTTCCCAGCCTCATGTAAGAAAGCATTTTGACCTTTCAGTTTTTGTCGATACTCCCGAGCAACTTCGCTATGATCGACGCTTAAGCCGGGATGTAGAAGAGCGTGGCAGAACTCCAGAAGGAGTTCGCGCCCAGTTTGAAAAACAAGTAAAGCCTATGCATGATTTATTTGTTCAGCCCAGCATGGAGCACGCTGATCATGTCGTAAGTGATCTAGAAGGTTTTGACATCCTCCTAGACCAACTCTTTATTAAATTTAATGGTTAAAATAAACTCGTTGTAGCTCTTGATGAATGCGCTCGTTCATATTGCCGGCGCGTGAGCACATAAGGTCCGTCGTATCGAGTTGATAGTTTACAAAAGCTTTAAGCGTTTCATCATAAATCTCATGATAGCAATCTGGTAATCCCAGCACATGACCAAATTCATGGCGAATGATCCATTGGCTTTCATACTCTTCTATCGATTGATTGGAGTCCATCGTAATATTATTGCCACCAAGACGATCAACATGGGGCACTGTCCCCGCTTCAAACTTAAGCCTCGGCCCATTGGCAAAACTGCCAAAGCGTAGTTTTAGACTCCAGTCATTAAACCTAAACTCGTCTTGAATATTATCTCTAAGGTAGGGAATAAACCGCTCATGCTCAGGTGTGTTGAAAGGGATTTCGGCACGATCGATTAGATTCCATGTCATATCTCGTCTTGCTGCTGAGTCGGGTATGACAAAGAATTTATTCCAGTTTGACTCACCTGAAATCATTAAACTCTCAAACAGTTCAGGAATCTTTTTAGTACGCTCAGCACTGGCAATCGAACGTTTGCAGCCAAGCGACGTTTCTCCCGAATTGAGACAGAGTTCAGCTAACAGAAATCTTAGTTCTTTTTTCAGGTCATTAGAAAAGGTATCAAACTTTTCAAAGTGTTTAGGCGTCCAATTATTTTCTTTAAAGTGATAGTAAGCTCGTACATCTTCAGCTTTACTTCTTTTATAGCTTTCAATCCAAGGTAATAGTGCTTTAAACCTTGCCGCGCTTTGGTAGGTACGATCAACTTTTCTCGCCATCACGACAAAGTCGGCGTCGCTTAGAGGAAGAACGTTTGGAAACTTTTCGCCATTTAGGACTTCAAACATAATTCCTGGAAGTTCACTTGCGTGTTCATTGAGAGAGGCCTCAATCGTCTTCTCTGAGTAGATGGATGGAGAACTAATCGGTATCCCTCTTCTTGTGGTCGTCGAAGTTAGACGAAGCTGACGATCATTTGAGCGTCTGGAATTTTCAAAGTCCAGCCATGCTGCCAAACGATTTCCCCAAGCAAGTGCCTGGGCCACGGCCGGATGATCTGGTTTATTATTTTTTGTCATCTTGGCAAGATGAGCTCGATACATTTCAGAGGGTGCTTCAAGATCAATGTGCACAGGTGCTGCAAATGCTGCATGTGTAAATATTATTGCGATAGCAATGATCAGTTTATTCATAGGTCCTCCGTGAATGTAATTTAGGATACTTCTACGCTCAGGCTTTGCTCAAGAGATAATTCTAACGTCTTCTGACACAGTAAATTTTGCAATGCCCAACAACTTTCTCTTGTTCATGCCAACGCAGGCGTGTTAACAATGATTTACAATTTTTAAGGACAGTGTCCTTACTACTTTATCCAAGAAATTTACTTCGCGCCCAACTAAGCCCTTACTCAGGAGATGCATGGACGCTACGACAACATTTGAGGCTTGGGCCATCCCCAATCCTGTGAGAGATGCACTTTCTAAGCAAGGAATTGTGACTCCAACAAAAATTCAGGCCGAAACAATTGCCGCTGCACTAGAAGGACAAGATCTTCTAGGTCATGCCAGCAATGGAACAGGAAAAACTCTCGGTTATTGTCTTTCACTGGTTTCATTGCTCGATCGCGCTGAAAACCGTGACAAGATGGGCTTAGTACTTGCACCTTGTGAAGAATCGGCCACTCAGGTTCACGATATTATAAAGAAGCTAACCTCCAAGATGACCGGAAGATGGAAGCCAGTACTGGCGATTGATAGTACTGATATTGGCTTTCAAGAAGAAAGTTTAAGAAAACGCCCGCGTATGATTGTTGCGACACCTGAGAGAATACTAAGTCATATCAACAGCGGTATCGCCAAATTAGATAATGTTAAATTTGTTGTAATGGAAGAAGCTGATCGAATTTTAAAACTTGGTCATGCTGATTCTCTAAATTCTATAATCGATGCAATTCCAAGTGAGCGACAGACTATGATTTTTACCTCGACGATCGAAAATGATGTTGAAGCGATCTCTACTAAATTTTCCAAAGACCCAAAAAAACTAGACGCTGGAAAAGCTTTTATTCCAGAGACTGTAGCACCAGCCAACAACCAAGAAAACGAAGAGGTTGGTCGTTTTGATGCTCTCTTAAAGGGACTAGAGGAACATACGGGAACCACCATTGTCTTTTGTCGCACTAAGTTTCGTGCCAGACGATTGGCCCAAAGACTTTTCAAAGCCAATCACCCTACCGACTGCATCCACAGTGATCGCTCTCAAAACCAAAAGAACAATACAATCAAAGCTTTTAGTGAAGGCCAGTTTCGTGTTTTAGTGGCCACTGATATTGCCATTGGAACAATCGAGCTTGAAAATATCACTCACCTTGTAAATTACGACGTACAAGAGTTCCCCCCTGAGTACATGCAACTTGTCGCCAACAAAGACGACACGCTTGCCTGGGTCAACCCCGAAAGCAGTGAGCAGTGGCAAGAGCTACAAAAAATTCTTTCCGCTGCAGCAGCTGAACGTGTTGCCGAAATTCAAAAGCAAAAAGCTATTGCCAGAGAAAACGGTGAACTTCCTGAGCGCCCACGTAAAAAGAAAAGTGCGCGCCCAGCCCCTAAGCATAAAAAGCGTGCGCCAATTTCTGCACCAAGAGGCGAAGTTAACGGTAACGCTGCTCCAATGAATAATGAGGTTGATGAAGACTCACAAATTTTCTTTCAGCCGTCAGTCGAAGAGCAGCTCAATCAGCTCGACTCCATGATGCGCAAAAAAGTTCGTCCGCAGTCCAATGGCAATTCCGCTCCAAGACGTGGAAATAACACAAGAAAAAAGCCAAATTCTGGCAATCGCGGCAATCGTGGCAACGGAAATGGTAATGGTTACTACTAGTAACTCATTGATTTTATAGGTTTTTAGAAAAATAACCCTTGGGGTATATCTTTGGGATTCGCCTCGTGTTATTAAATGCACTGTTAACGTCTGTTTTGGGTTTTCGACATATCGTCCGCATCCTCCAAACGACCCCACGCCTTTAGGAGGATTTATGGGAAACAAGCTTTATGTTGGTAATCTAGTATTTACTGCAACTGAACAATCACTTACTGAAAACTTTTCTGCTTTTGGAACAGTTCAAAGTGCAAAGATCATCACTGATCGTGACACTGGCCGTTCAAAAGGTTTCGGATTTGTTGAAATGGGTTCTTCTGATGAAGCTGAAGCTGCAATCGAAGCACTAAATGGTAAGGAAATGGACGGTCGTCGTTTGACTGTTAACGTTGCTAAGCCAATGGAACCACGCGCGAACAACAATCGTGGTGGCGGATCACGTTGGTAATTTAAAAAGATTCCAAACTGGCCAATCCGAAAGGGTTGGCCTTTTTTTTTGTTAGGCTTATGAAAAAAGATTTAGATAAAATTCACGAATGGTCTCCGAAGCGTCTTCGCACTCTTCGCAACAATTTAAATAACCGCTTATCTTCGTTCAAACTTGGCGAGAACCCAAAAGATTTGCAGGCAAGTCATGTACTTCACGGCATGCAAGAAGGTCAGTGCAACGAGCTTCTTCAAAAAGTTCAAACGATCTTAAAAGAACGTTCTAGGTCTTAAGCCAATCCCTTCTTTTCCAAGTACCAAGAATACTTACCTGGCCACAGGGTGACTCCACCTTTATCCACTTCCATAACTTTCTCGCCTAGGGCGTGAAGAAAGTGACGATCGTGACTTACAAATAACAGCGTTCCCTCATAGAGCTTTAGTGCATCCATTAAAATTCCGCGAGAGATAATGTCCAAATGGTTGGTCGGTTCATCGAGTACTAAGAGATTATTCCCCTGGGAAAAAAGATAGGCTAAAACTAATCTCGATTTTTCGCCACCTGATAAGTGACGAACTTTCTTCTTAACGTCATCTCCACGAAATAAAAATGCTGCCAAGAGGTTTCGCAGGTAACCATCGCTCACATTTGGTAGTCTTGATCTCACTTCATCCGAGACTGTAGCTTCAGGGTCAAGAACCTCGAGAGAGTATTGACTGAAGTATCCGACTTTCACACTTGGGCCAATGTTGACCTGACCTGAAGTCGCATCAGTCTGACCACAAATGACTTTCAAGAGCGTCGATTTACCAGCACCATTGACACCTACGACTGCAATTTTTTCTTGTCTCGCGACTGTGGCTGTCAGACCTTCAAAAACTTTTAACTCCGTACCGTCACTCTTCCAAGTCTTACCAAGATCAGTCATAACCACAACATCATCTGAGCCACGTGGTGGCACAGGAAAATCAAAACTAATCGTTTGTTCTTCTGGTGGGAGCTCAACCCGATCAATCTTTTCAAGTTTTTTCACACGAGATTGAACTTGGGCGGCGTGAGAAGCGCGCGCCTTAAATTTCGCTATAAACTCTTCTTCCTTGGCCAGCATATCGCGCTGTCTTGAGTGTTCGGCCTCAAGCTGAGTTCTTCTGATGTCTCGCTCTTTTTCATAAAAGTCATAATCACCTGAATAAACAGTTATTTTCCGGTGAGCAATTTCAATAATCTTCTTGGCCACATTATTCATGAAGTCACGGTCATGGGTGGTCATAAAGACAGCACCCTTAAAAAGCTGCAGCCATTTTTCAAGCCAAAGAATTGTCTCGAGGTCGAGATAGTTGGTGGGCTCGTCCATGATGATCAGATCGGGCACAGTCACGAGAACTTTTGCCAAAGCAATACGCATTTTCCAACCGCCACTAAAGCTCTCAACAGGTCGATGGTGATCTTTAGGTGCAATCCCAAGTCCTGTTAAAACTTCTTCGGCCCTGGCATCCAGATCATAACCGCCAATCTTTTCGTACTCGGTTTGAACATCACCCATTTTTTCCAAGATCTTCGTCATCTCGTCTGGATCTAATTCTGGATCGGATAATTTATTTTCAATTTCTGTTAGCTGAGATCTTAAGAGTGCTACTTTAGCATCACCTTCGACTACTTCTTGAAGTGCAGTCTTGCCTGCCATTTCACCGACATTTTGAGAGAAATAAGAAATGCGCAAACCTTCTGAAGTTGAGATTTGTCCTTCATCAGGTCTATCCTCACCAGTGATCAAGCGAAAAAGTGAAGTTTTACCAGCCCCATTAGGACCAACGAGACCAACTTTTTCGCCTGCATTAATCTGAAAAGTCGCCCCAGTAAATAATGGCTGACCAGTTTGAAGTTTAGTGACATTCGAAAAGTTTAAGCTCATAGCATACCCAAAGATTGATTAGGGTATGTATACTACCAAGCTATCGTCGTCCCGTCCCAGTTCTTGAACACCCCAGATTCATCTAAATTTAAACTCACTTCAATAATATGCTCTGCACTTTGCTTGGCAGACCATACCTTGTGCTTAACCGAACCTAAATAAGCGCGGGAGAGCTCTGTATCAGTTGTTCCAGGATGAATAACAGCAAGTTTTGTTTGGAGACCTGCTCTAGCGTATTCAATTGACGCAGTTTTAACTAACATATTCAGTGCGCTCTTAGCGGCACGATAGCCATACCAACCACCTAGCTCGTTATCGCTAATACTGCCCACCATGGCCGAGAGAAAAATTAACCTAGAAGCCGAGGTTCGATCAAATTTCTTTTTGGCATATTTCAATATAAGGCCTGGAATCGCGGCGTTGATTTTAAAAGATTGAACCAGTCCATCAACACTCAAATCACGTAACGACTTCTCAGGGGATTCAAGAGCCCCCACTGCACAATAGATGAGATCAAGTTTCGGTAAAGTCTCGAAATA